>NZ_JBHZCN010000028.1:0-88655 GCF_042755465.1 Kitasatospora sp. NPDC059160
CTCGTACTGGACGTACTTGGGCGATTCGGGCGTGCGTCCAGGCGGGATGCCCGGCGTCGCGCGCCTGGCAAGATCCGCCGGACAGGCCCTAGTCCCCTCCCGGGCGACGGGACTTCGACCGCGGGCCTGCGGCAGTTCGGCCGCGGGTCCCGCCGCGGTGCGGTCGCAGTTCGGTCGCGAGCCGGGTTCCGGCCCCGGGGTGAGGCGTCCCGGGCGCCTCTGTCCGGCTTTTGTCGGATTTCGCCGGTCGGCCGTTCGGGCGGCTGTTTCGTTCAAGGGTGGGGGATTCGCCCGGAATTCCGGTTTTCCGCCCGACCGGCTTTCGCGGCGGTCATGACACGCATTGTCACGGGTTATGCGCGGTGGGTGCTGGATTACCCGGAGGTGATAAACGGCCACGGAAAGTACTCACGGGCGCGATGGCCTGCGGAAATTCGCAGGGTGGCGCCCCCAGCAGGATTCGAACCTGCGACCTACCGCTTAGAAGGCGGGTGCTCTATCCGCTGAGCTATGGGGGCGGGACGGACGGCGCCCTGGCGGGCGTGACCGTGGCCGGGATCGGGCGACGAGCGCTGGGCGCGCACGTTGTCCGGCCCCGTACCTGAGGGTGGGGGTGGGGGTTGGTGGGCCCTCGCCCTTGTCGGGGACAGGATAAGGGTGTCCAGTTCCTCGGCCGGGTGTGACGACACCGTCGTTGGTGTGTCGGTTCGGTGGAGCGGTCCGATAATCGCAGGTGGAGACCGTGTGTGCAGCGGTCTGGGACAGTTCCGGGCCGGACGTTGTGCAGTCGTTACGGGGCTGCCTCCCCACCCGTTATGGATTCGACACGGAGAATGTCCCGCCGCCGGTGCGGGTGGGGGGTCCTATTCGGCTCGCTCCGGCGTGATGACGTGCGCGGACGGCCCGGCCCGGGTGTTCCGCCGTGCTGCGGGGGTGGCCGCGATCTGGCCGTTTGTTGTCATGACCGCGAAGAGATGGTAGCCGAGCGGTGCGCGAAGGCCGAAATTCACCCCTGTGAGTGACGGCCGTTTTTCACCCTGCCGATCGGCCTACTAGTTGTCCACAGGATTTCGGAACCGGGTGGTCGTGATTTCTTCCGGGACGCACTCTGAACTCGCACCGCTCGATTCCGTACGGTGCGTCGGCGAGAACGGGGAGTGCGCTGTGAACGAGGTTCAGGTGACGGTGCTCGGCAATGTCGCGACCGAGGTGCGCTACGGGGAAACCGCCGGCGGGGTGCCGATGGCGGACTTCCTCCTCGGCTGCACCGAGCGGCGGTACGACCGCGAGCGCGCCTGCTGGGCGGACGGCGGGACGCAGTGGCTGAGGGTGACGGCCTGGCGGGCGCTCGCGGTGAACCTGATCGGCTCGCTGGCCAAGGGCGAGCCGGTGCTGGTGACGGGTCGGCTGCGGGTGCGGGAGTGGACGGAAGGGGAGGTGAAGCACAGTCGGGTCGAGATCGACGCCCGGTCGATCGGACACGACCTCACCCGGGGTACCACGGCGTTCCGTTGGGCGGCGTGTGTGCGCGGGCAGCCGCCGGGCGCGGCGGAACCGCCCGGCGCGAAGCCCGCGGGCGAGCCGGTGCCGGGGTGGATCGTCGACGCACTGGAGTCGCGCCGGGCTTCGGCGCTGGCCTCAGTGCCCGCTCGGCCGGAGCCGCCGCCGGGTGCGCGGGCGGTGACGGGGCAGCAGGGCGAGGTGTCCGAGGGGGAGCGGGGAGGTGAAGACCGGGCGCTGCTGGGCTGACCGGTCGGTGACCTTCCCTGTCGACAAATATGTTGATCGAGAACGTCGTTGCGCCCGCACGCGCAATCTCGTCCGGATAACGGAAAGTCGCGCAAAGATTCTGTCGGTACGTCAGCTTGTGTGGAACCTGAGAGGGTTGATAACGATCCAGATACGGAATCGTCCTGATTTCGCATGGGGGTTTCGGGGCCTCCGGGGCTCAATAGGATTCACTTGGTTCACACCCGCAGCAGTGCCACAGGGGGCACGCGCGGCACGGCAAGTCGGCGGGCTGCCCACTCGGTGCAAGCCCGCTCCGGAGGGATCCCAGATGTTCAAGCGGCAGGGGCGGAGTCTGTCCCGCATAACCACTGTCATGCTCACGACCAGCATCGGGCTGGGCGGAGGACTGTTCGCGGCCGGTGCGGCGGTCGCGGCTGACGCCCCCGCGTCGGGCGTGACCGCGATCGTCCAGCCGGACATGTTCGGCGAGCGGGTCGACGTCCAGGGCAAGGACAGCGTCGACGCGGGCCTGTTCACCCTCAAGACGGCCTCCGGCGAGCTGCTGCAGACCTACTGCATCGACTTCGACAACCCGGTGTACCTGGACAGCAAGGCCAAGTACCACGAGGCCGACTGGTCCGCGAGCTCCCTCAACGGCAACGCGAACGCCCCCAAGATCCGCTGGATCCTGGAGAACTCGTACCCGCAGGTGCCGATCGACGCCCTGCGCAAGGCGATCGGCGACACCGAGCTCTCGGAGAAGGACGCCGCCGCGGGCACCCAGTCCGCGATCTGGAAGTTCTCGGACAACAAGACCGCGACCCCGCGCAACGAGCACGCCAAGAAGCTGCGCGACTACCTGACGGGTGACGCCAACAAGGGCGTCGCGGCCGAGCCGAAGCCCTCGCTGACCCTCACCCCGGACTCCGTCTCCGGCAAGTCCGGCGCCAAGCTCGGCCCGTTCGTGCTGAACACCAGCGCCAACGAGGTCAAGCTCGCCGTCTCCGGCGACGCCGCCGACAAGATCAAGGTGCTGGACAAGGACGGCAAGCCGGTCAACGGCACGCTGGCCGGCCCGGTCGCCAAGGACACCCAGCTGTTCCTGGACGTCCCCGGCGGCACCCCGGACGGCAAGGCCGTGCTCAAGGCCACCGCCGACACCACCGTCCTCAGCGGCCGGGTCTTCATGAGCGGCCTGGACGACCAGGGCAACCACAGCCAGACCATGATCCTGGCCGGCTCCAAGAAGCTCAGCGTCGCGGCCGCGGGCCAGGCCACCTGGAAGCAGGGCCAGGGCGCGATCGTCGACAGCTCCGCCAAGGAGGAGTGCGCCAACGGCGGCGTGCGCGTCTCCGTCACCAACACCGGCGACCAGCCGGCCGAGGTGACCGTGCAGCCGGGCCAGAAGGTCACCGTGCAGCCCGGCAAGACCGAGACCGTGCTGGTCAAGGTCGCCGAGAAGACCAAGTACGACATCACCGTCACCGGCCCGAACGGCTACTCCAAGAAGTTCACCGGGGTCCTCGACTGCAAGACCGGCGTGACCCCGACCGGTGCCCCGACCACCCCGACCGGCGGCGGCACCACCACCGCCACCCCCTCGGGCACCCCCTCGGGCACCCCCTCGGGCACCCCGAGCTCCGGTGCCGCCCACCCGGCCCCGTCGACCACCAGCGCCGCCCCGGGCACCGGTGGCCTGGCCCAGACCGGTGCCAATGACTCCACCCCGATCCTCGCCGCCGTCGCCGGTGGCCTGGTCGTGGCCGGTGGCGCCGCGGTCTTCGTCCTGCGCCGCCGTGGCCGTCACGGTCGCACCACCGCCTGAACCGCCTGAACCGTCTGAAACGGTCCGAACCGCCTGAGCGGTGCTCCGGGAGGCGCTGACCTCCCGGGGCCCCGAACGAGCGGAGCCCGGCCCGGCTCCCCGCACCAGCTGCGGGGAGCCGGGCCGTCGCGTTTCCCGGCCCGCGCCCGGCCCGCGCCCGGCCCGCGCCCGGCCCGCGCCCGGCCCGGGCCCGGTGCGCGCGCCCCGGGCGCGGACACCCCCGGGGCGAACATCCCGGCGCGGATACCCCGGTGGGGTCACCCCGGCGGTTCGGGGCTCCCGGCCGGGTGCGGCACAATGGAACGCTGCAAGACGAATACTCCCGACGACGCCGGAGCGATCTCACGTGGCGGAATACATCTACACGATGCGCAAGGTGCGCAAGGCGCACGGAGACAAGGTCATCCTTGACGACGTGACGCTCAGCTTCCTCCCCGGGGCGAAGATCGGCGTCGTGGGCCCCAACGGTGCCGGTAAGTCCACCGTGCTGAAGATGATGGCCGGCCTGGAGCACCCCTCCAACGGCGACGCCTTCCTCTCGCCCGGCTTCACCGTCGGCATGCTCCTCCAGGAGCCCCCGCTCGACGAGACCAAGACGGTCCTGGAGAACGTCCAGGACGGCGTCAAGGAGATCAAGGGCAAGCTCGACCGCTTCAACGAGATCGCCGAGCTGATGGCGACCGACTACTCGGACGCCCTGCTCGAGGAGATGGGCAAGCTCCAGGAGGAGCTGGACCACGCCGAGGCCTGGGACCTGGACGCCCAGCTGGAGCAGGCCATGGACGCCCTGGGCTGCCCGCCCGGCGACTGGGCCGTCACCAAGCTCTCCGGTGGCGAGAAGCGCCGCGTGGCGCTCTGCAAGCTGCTGCTGGAGGCCCCCGACCTGCTGCTGCTCGACGAGCCCACCAACCACCTCGACGCCGAGTCGGTGAACTGGCTGGAGCAGCACCTGGCCAAGTACAAGGGCACCGTCGTGGCCGTCACCCACGACCGGTACTTCCTCGACCACGTGGCCGAGTGGATCCTGGAGCTCGACCGCGGCCGCGCCTACCCGTACGAGGGCAACTACTCCACCTACCTGGAGACCAAGCAGTCCCGTCTCAAGGTCGAGGGGCAGAAGGACGCCAAGCGCGCCAAGCGCCTCAAGGAAGAGCTGGAGTGGGTCCGCTCCAACGCCAAGGGCCGCCAGGCCAAGTCCAAGGCCCGCCTCGCCCGTTACGAGGAGATGGCGGCCGAGGCCGACAAGATGCGGAAGCTGGACTTCGAGGAGATCCAGATCCCGCCGGGCCCGCGCCTGGGCAGCGTCGTCATCGAGGTCGAGAACCTCAACAAGGCCTTCGGCGAGAAGGTCCTGATCGACGACCTCAGCTTCACCCTGCCGCGCAACGGCATCGTCGGCATCATCGGCCCGAACGGCGCCGGCAAGACGACGCTGTTCAAGATGCTCCAGGACCTGGAGACCCCGGACTCCGGCAAGGTCAAGGTCGGCGAGACCGTCAAGATCAGCTACGTCGACCAGAGCCGTGCCAACATCGACCCGAAGAAGACCCTCTGGGAGGTCGTCTCCGACGGTCTGGACTGGATCAACGTCGGCCAGGTCGAGATGCCGTCCCGCGCCTACGTGTCGGCCTTCGGCTTCAAGGGCCCGGACCAGCAGAAGCCGGCCGGCGTGCTCTCCGGCGGTGAGCGCAACCGCCTGAACCTGGCGCTCACCCTCAAGCAGGGCGGCAACCTGCTGCTCCTCGACGAGCCCACCAACGACCTCGACGTCGAGACGCTCTCCTCGCTGGAGAACGCCCTGCTGGAGTTCCCCGGCTGCGCCGTGGTCATCTCCCACGACCGCTGGTTCCTGGACCGAGTGGCCACCCACATCCTCGCCTACGAGGGCGAGAGCAAGTGGTTCTGGTTCGAGGGCAACTTCGAGTCGTACGAGAAGAACAAGATCGAGCGACTGGGCGCCGACGCCGCCCGTCCGCACCGGGCCACGTACAAGAAGCTGACCCGAGGCTGACACCCAGCTGTCACAACGGCCCGGCAGACTGCCCCCCGGGGGCGGCCTGCCGGGCCGCGGCCCGTCACCGAGGTTCGGCGGCGGGCGACCGGACACCGAGGAGAACACCCGTGGCTCGCCACATCTACGCCTGCCCGCTGCGCTGGTCCGACATGGACGCCTTCGGGCACGTCAACAACGTGGTCTTCCTGCGCTACCTGGAGGAGGCCCGGATCGACTTCATGTTCACCCAGGCCGCCGAGGCCGGCGCCGGGGAGTTCGCGGGCGGCTCGGTGGTGGCCCGCCACGAGATCGACTACAAGCGCCCGCTGGTGCACCGGCCGGAGCCGGTCACCGTGGAGACCCGGGTGACGCACATCGGCAGCGCCTCGCTGACCGTCTCCTACGACATCAAGGACGTCCACGAGGACGGCTCCGAGACGGTGTACGTCCGGGCCTCCACCGTGGTGGTGCCCTACGACCTGGCCGCGGGCCGGCCGCGCCGGATCTCGCCGGTGGAGCGGGAGTTCCTCTCCCGGTTCATGGACGAGGCCCCGGTCGGCGCGGCAGTCTGAAAGTCCCTGGACCCCCGAACCGATTCGAGCTGAGCCGCGTTGACCGTCACCGCCCGCCTCGCCCTGACCGACACCGGTGAGGCCGCCGACCTCTCCGCCTTCCTGCTGCGCCTGCTGCGCTTCGACAAGGCGGCGGCCGTGCGGCTGCAGGCGGTCGACCCGGCCGCGGCGGACGGCGTGCTGGCGGTCTTCGGACGGCTGCCGCTGGGCGAGTCCGGCGTGCTGGCGATCCGCACCGCCCGGCTGGACCGCCTGGACGAGCCGGTGGACCTGACCGTCTCCGCGGGCCAGCTGCTGGACGGCGTGGACGCCGACTCCGGCGCCGTCGCGCTGCCCGCGCCGGTGACCGGCCCGGCCTGGGCCGGCCTGCTGCCGCCGCGGGTCGGCTGGCGGCCGGTCGGGACCCCGCCGGCGGCCGAGGTGTGCCGTGAACTGATGGCGGCGGTGGGGGAGTTCCGCGAGCGCAGTGAGGCCGTCCCGGCCCACCACCGCACCCGCGCGGTGCTGGACCGGCTGGCGGACGAGGTGTGGTCCCGCCCGGTCTCGGTGCTGCCGGAGCTGCCGCTGCGCGCCGTGCACGCCTCGTACCGGATCGGTTTCCTGAGCCCCGAGGCGCCGCTCTCGGTGCACCGGGCGGGCGGCTGGCTGCGGTTGAGCTCCCCGGTGGGCTCGGTGGTGGTGCGGACCGCGGCCGCGCCGGGCGCGGGGCTGGGCCTCAGCCCGCTGCGCTGATCCTGCTGCGGTAGCGGCAGGCCTACGCTCAGCCCGGGGTGTTGATCATCGAGGCGGCGGCGTAGACCAGGTAGTCCAGCAGCTGCCGCTCGTGCTCGGCGGGCAGTTCCAGGCTCGCCACGGCGGCCCGCATGTGGGTGAGCCAGGCGTCGTGGGCGGCCTTGTCGACCTTGAACGGCGCGTGCCGCATCCGCAGCCGCGGGTGGCCGCGCCGGTCGCTGTAGGTGCGCGGGCCGCCCCAGTACTGCATCAGGAACAGCGCCATCCGCTCCTCGGCCGGTCCGAGGTCCTCCTCGGGGTACATCGGCCGCAGCAACTCGTCCTCGGCGATGCCCTCGTAGAAGCGGCGGGTCAGGCGCCGGAAGGTGTCCTCACCGCCGACCTGCTCGAAGAAGGTCTCCTCGCTGAACGTGCCTCGTCCGATCTCTGTCACCCGACCATGGTCGCAGACGCCGACGGGGCCGTACACCGGGACGAAAGGCGTACGACCCCGTCGGGCCTGAGTGGTCAGGGCAGTGCGCGGACGGCTACGCGTCCTCCCACTTGAACAGCTTCCAGGCGATGCCGGTGAACACGGCCGCGAAGAGCAGCAGTCCGCCCATGGCGGGCAGGGCGTCCATGGCGCCGCCGCCGCGGGTCAGCACCGACTGGGCGGCCGACACCAGGTGCTTGAGCGGCATGACCTGGGAGACGGTCTTCAACCAGTCCGGGGCGCCGTCCAGCGGGAAGAACGAGCCGGACAGGAAGGACATCGGCAGCACGATGAGCTGCGAGATGCCGTTCGCGGCCTCCTCGGTCTTGGCGACCGAGCCGGCCAGCAGGCCGATCGACATGAAGGCGAGCGTCGCGCAGGCCACCAGCGGCAGGATCAGCCACCAGTTGCCGGTGAGCTTGAGCCCGAAGAAGCTCGTCGCGACGACCAGGAAGACGGTGGTCTGCAGGAAGGCGGTCACCAGCGAGACCGCGATCCGGGAGCTGACCACCGCGCCGGCGCTGATCGGGGCCAGTCGCAGGCGCCGCAGCACCTTGGACTTGCGCCAGTTGACCAGGGTCAGCGCGGCGCCGAAGACCGCGCCGGTGGCGACGGCCCAGCCGAGCAGGCCGGGGGTGAGGAACTGGATCGGCTTGAGCGACTGGTCCTCGACCTGCTGGGAGTCCAGCACGTAGGCGGCCGGCTGGTGGGTGGCGGCCTGGTTGGCGCTCTGGACGACCGAGTTGAGGATGCCCTGGACCGCGCCGGCCTTGACCTGGTCGGCGGCGGTGTAGCGCAGCTCCACCTTGCCGTCCGGGCCCTGGCTGATCATCGCGTCGAAGTCGCCCTTGCGGACCTTCTCCAGGGTGCCGGCCTCGTCGTCGGTCCTGGTGATGGTGAGGACCTTGTCCAGGCCGGCCCGTTCGTCGCCCTGGATCGAGTCGAACAGCTTGACCGCGCCGACCTGGGCGACCTTGGCGTGCGGGCTGGCGGAGCCCTTGGTGACGGAGCCGAAGAAGACCAGGAAGACCAGCGGGAACAGCAGGACGAAGAAGGTCGCGGTGCGGTCGCGCTTCATCCCGAGCAGCATCGCGCGGGACAGGCTCCAGAACGCGCTGACCCGCTCCCGCCCGTCGGCGGAGCCGGCCGAGCCGCCGCGCTGGGCGGGGACCTTCGGCTCGGTGGAGGTGCTGGTCATGCGCGGAACTCCCGTCCGGTCAGCTGGAGGAAGACGTCCTCCAGGGTGGCGCCGCGCACTTCGAGGCCGCGCAGCGCGTTCTGCTCGGCGAGGACGCTGAGCACCGGGGCCGGAAGGCGGGTGGAGACGGAGAGCGAGACGGTGTCGTCCTCCAGGGTGGCGACGTCGGCGCCGGCCGCGGCCAGCAGCTCGCGGGCCCGCTCGACCGGCAGCTGGCCGGAGGCCACGCTGATCCGGACGGTGTCGTCGATCTCGCGGATCAGCGCCGCCGGGGCACCGGTGTGCAGGATCTTGCCGTGGTCCATGATCGAGACCCGGTCGCAGAGCACCTCGGCCTCGTCCAGGTAGTGGGTGGTCAGGACGACGGTGCGGCCCTCGGCGTTGATGTCCCGCAGCAGGTCCCAGAGGTTGCGGCGGGCCTGCGGGTCGAGGCCGGTGGTGGGCTCGTCCAGGAAGACGAGCTCCGGGTCGTGGGCCAGGGCGCAGGCGATCGACAGGCGCTGGGCCTGGCCGCCGGACATCTGGTCGGTGAGGGTCTCGGCCTTGTCCGAGAGCCCGACCCGCTCCAGCATCGCGTCGGCCCGCTTGGGGCCGACCCCGTAGAACGACGCGAAGGTGCGGATCGTCTCCCGGGCGGTCAGCTTCCGGAAGAAGGCGGAGGCCTGGAACTGCACACCGATGCGCGGCAGCAGCTTCGGGTTGCGCGGCCAGGGTGCCATCCCCAGCAGCTCGACCCGGCCCTCGTCGGGCTTGCGGACCCCTTCCAGGATCTCCATGGTGGTGGTCTTCCCGGCCCCGTTGGGACCGAGGATCCCGTAGAACTCGCCGGCCTCGACGGTGAGCGACACCCCGTCGACGGCCTGCACATCCCCGTACCGCTGGCGGATGCCGTCAGCGGATATAGCAGCAGTCATGAAGCCAGAGAATAGGGCTCATGGGGCGTCTTGTGCACACCGGGGACGGGAATTTGTGGATTCCCTGAGGGAGGCACCGGAAAAGCCGGGCCGGGCGGAAAAGCGAATTCCGCCCGGCCCGGCCGGAGTTACCCCTGACGAATGCTCAAAGCGCAGGTCAGGCGCGGTGCACCGTGATCGTCGTCCAGGCGCCTACGTGGATCCGGTCGCCGTCGCCCAGGGGGATGGCGGTGTTCGGGGAGATCGGTTCCTCGCCCCCGTTCACGGTGGTTCCGTTGGTCGATCCCTGGTCCACCAGCACCCAGCTGCCGTCCGCCTGTTCGGCGAGCAGCGCGTGCTGGTGCGAGGCGCCCGGGTCCTCCGGCGGCACCGACAGGTCGATCTCCGGGACGGTGCCCCGGTGCTGGCTGCGCCGGCCGATCCGCAGCTGGCCTCGGCCGGTCAGCGGGATGCGGCGCTCGGGGCAGTACGGCGGGAAGAACAGGCCGGCCGCCTCGGGGCCGCTGCGGGCCATCATGTCGGTGAAGTAGTCGCGGTCGGCCGAGACCACCGCGATCCAGTTGCTGCGCACCGGCCCGGCCGGGGCGGGCTCCGGCTGGGCGCCGGGCTGGGCCTGCGGCGGGGCCAGGTGGAAGGACGTGCCGAAGTCGCCGCCGCGGGTGTTCGGGCCGGGGCCGGCGGGCTGGGCGTACACCGGGCCGGAGTCCTCGCGGACCGGGGCCTCCGGGAAGGCGCCCTCCGGCGGCGGGTAGCCGTAGGTGTGGGGGTACTCCGGCTGCGGCTGGTACTCCGGGGCCTGCGGCTGGTGCTGCTGCGGGGCCTGGTGCTGCTGCGGCTGGTGGGGCTGCGGGGCCTGCGGCTGGTACTCCGCGGCCTGCTGCTGGTGGGGCTGGTGCGGCTGGTGCTGCTGCGGGGCCGGGGCTCCGCCGTAGGCCGCCGGGATGTTCAGCGGCGGGGGCTGGGCCGGGCCCGGCGAGGGCGCGCCGCCGGCCGGCGCCTGGCGGCCGGAGGGCGCGGACAGCTCGTAGTCGTAGCCGCACTCCTCGCAGAACCGCCCGGTCTGCGGGCTGCGGCAGATCGGGCAGACGGCCAGGCCCTCGGTGAGTCCGGGGCCGGCCGGCGGCGGGAAGGCACCGGGCGGCGGGTAGCCGCCGGGCGGTGGGAACGCCCCGGGCGGGGGCGGCGGGACGGCCCCCGGCGGGGGTGGCGGCGGCGTGCCGAAGGCCGCACCGCCGTGCTGCGGGTGTTCGGCGGGCGCGCCGGGGTAGCCCCCGTGGGCGCCGGGCGCCGGGGCCGGCGGGGTCATCGGGAAGCCGCAGAAGTCGCACCAGTCCTCGGCCTGCGACTCGTGGCCCCTCGGGCAGATCGGCATCAGGTCCCCCTCGTTTCGGGCCGGTGCGGTGCGGCGTCGCGCCGGGCGGCCGGCCCGATCACGTCTACAGCGGTCACTTCGCGGTCACTTCTTCACACGTACCGTCTTGGTCGACCGGGTCTCAAGGGTCATCGAGTCGGCCTCGCTCACGTCCTTACGGAACCGAACCGTACCCTCCTTCGGGTCCACCACGTCCACCACCTTCTGCAGCAGCTTGAAGGTGCCCTCGTTGCCGGTCGCGTGGGCGATCCGGACGGCGGCGCCGAGCTTGGCGGTGGCGGTGTCGACGTCGCCCGAGCGGTGGGCCTCCAGGCCCTCCTGGATGGAGGAGGCCAGCTCGGCCTGCCCGGTGTAGTGGGCGACCTGGGGGCTGATCCGGGTGGAGGAGGCGAGGTCGTCCGTCCAGACGGCCTTCACCAGGCCCTGGCTGAGCACCTCGGGGGTGCCGCCGCCGACCTGCGGGGGCAGCACCAGGCTGATCCGGGCGGCGAGCATCTCGTTGCCGACCGAGGCGGCCGGGACCTCGACGCAGACGTGGTAGTCGCGGCTCTCGTCGCCCCAGGAGCCGGTGGGGTAGTCGCCCGCCCGGGGGCCGGCCTCGGCGCGGCGGTCGCTGAGGTCCTCGACGGCGGGGGCGACCTGCTTGACGAACTTGACGGTGGCGTTGGCCGGGGTCCAGATCCGCAGCGCGACGTCGGCGACCTGCTTGCCCATCGCGCCGGTCATCATCGAGCGGAAGTCCTCGGCGAGGCCGGAGGGCTCGGCCACGATGTCGGTGGTGCCGAGCAGCGCGGAGGAGATCTTGCGCAGTTCGTCGATCCGCCAGTCGGTGCCGACGCCGCGGCAGTCGGCAGTGAAGTGGCCGGTGACCCGCTCGATCGTGCGGGCGAGGTCCTCGGCGGACTCGTGCTCGTTGTTGCCGTCGGTGAGCAGGATGGCGTGCCGGATGGCGATGTCGCGGCGGGTGAGGAAGAGCTTGTCGGCCTTGGCCAGCCAGGTGCCCATGGCGGTGCCGCCGGCCGCGGTGAGGCGGCGCAGCGACTCCTTGGCCTGCTCCCGGGTGGCCGCCGAGGCGGTGGCCAGGGTGCCGTCGCCGGGGTAGATGTCGCGGGCCTCGTGGGTGCCGGCGACGACGGCGAAGGCGGTGCCGTCGCGCAGGGCGTCGATGGCGGCGGCGGTGGCCTCGCGGGCGCCGTTGATCTTGGTCTTGGGGTAGTCCATCGAGCCCGAGCAGTCGACCAGGACCACCACGGCCGCGTTGGCGTCGCCGCCCTGCGGGCCGGCGTCGGCGAGCCCGAGCGGGCGGCCGCCGGAGGTGCCGCCGCCGGTGGAGGTGACGGTGACGATGGCGTTGACCTCGCGGGCGCCGTCGGCCAGGTACTCGTTCTGGAAGATCTCCACGTCGAACCTGGGCAGGTTCGGCTTCGCCAGTGTTGCCATGGGGCGGTGGCTCCCGTCGGGTGAGGGGTGGATGCGATCAGGTCGGTGGGGCGGGCCGGCGGACGGGGGCCGTCGGTCCGGTCGCGCGGAACCGGTCAGGCCGTCGGCGGGTGCGGCGGCTGCGGCGGGACGGGCGGGGCGACGGGGGGCACGGGCGGCGCCGGCGGGACGGCCGGGGCCGGGGGCAGCGGGGCGGCGGCGGAGCCGATCACCGGGAGGTCCGGCAGGGTCGGCTCGTAGTCCTCGTAGTCGTCGTTCCCGGCGGCGGCCGCCGGCCTGACGATCTTGAGGTCCAGCGCGGTCGGCGTCTCCACGATCTCCGCCAGCGCGGCGGCGGACGGTTCGATCGGCAGCACGGCGACCGTGATGTTGTCGTGCCCGCCGGCCGCGACCGCGAACTTGACCAGGGTCTGGGCCGCCAGCAGCGGTTCGGTGCGGGCGTCCGGGCGGACGTAGTAGGCCAGGTCGGTGGCCGCCTCGGCGTAGTTCCACAGCCCGTCGGTGCAGATCAGCAGCACTCCGGGGACGTGCGGGGTGAATTCGAGGGTGTGCGGCACGACCTCCTCGGCGTCGGCGCCGAGCCAGCCGGTGATCGCGTGGGCGCGCGGGTCGGCGTAGGCCTCGGCCTCGCCCATCAGCCCGGCCTCGACCATCCGGGCGGCCCAGGAGTCGTCCTGGGTGAGCCGGAAGGGTTCGGCGCCGGCCCGGTCGTCCGGGATCCAGTACGCCCGGGTGTCGCCCACCCAGCCGATGGTCACCCGGCCGCCCGCGGCTATGGCGCTGACGTAGGTGCAGGCGGGCGCGTTGACGTCGGGCCTGGTCGGGCCGGCGCCGTCGGTGGCGAGGTCGGCGACGGCCTTGGCGGCGTCCGCGATCGCGGTGCGCATCGCCCCCTCCGGGTCGCGGCCGGCCTCCAGGGAGGTCAGCAGGGACTCGGAGGCGGCGTCGACGGCGGTCTCCGAGGCCTCGTCCGGGCGGTCGGAGGAGGAGACGCCGTCGCACACCACGGCGACCACGACCGGCTCCCCGCCGGGCAGCGAGGTGGCGGCGACGGTGAAGGAGTCCTCGTTGCGGTGGTGGCGCACGCCGCGGTCGCTGACCCCGGCGACGCCCGCGAGCGCCTTCTCCATGTGGTCGCGCGGGCGCGGCTGGGCGCTCCCGCAGCCCTCGCAGTAACCGTCCTCGGTGACCTGTGCCTGCCCGCAGTTGACGCAGACCGGCCCGCGTTGCGGCGGGACGGCCTCACCGCGGGCGGCGGCCCAGCTGGCGGGCATCGCGCCCGGGGCCGCCCGGCCGTCCCGGCCGGCCCCGCAACGCCCGCAGTAGGCGTCGTCAAGGTCCATCGGCTCGGAACAGCTCGGGCACTCGGTCTGCTGCGGCATCGGCTACACCCACGTCCTGGGGCGGGCCCGGTTGGCCCGTTCCACCATCTCGATCCTGGTCTCGGCCCGGTCGGCCAACCGGGCGAGTACCCGGTAGGACTGTTCCAGGGCGAAGCGCAGTTCCCGCTCCACGGCGGGACGTCCGAGGACGACCGGGCCGGTGCCCTGCGGGGCGCCGGCCGAGCCGGCGCCGACCCAGCCGAGGGCCGCGCCGAGCACCTCGACCGAGAGCTCCTCGCGGCGGCGGTCGTCCAG
Source organism: Kitasatospora sp. NPDC059160 (assembly GCF_042755465.1). Lineage (NCBI taxonomy): Bacteria > Bacillati > Actinomycetota > Actinomycetes > Kitasatosporales > Streptomycetaceae > Kitasatospora > Kitasatospora sp. NPDC059160. The sequence goes on from NZ_JBHZCN010000028.1 coordinate 13,887, forward strand.
GCGCAGCGCGGTCAGCTGGTCGGAGCCGGCCGCGAGGTCGACGGCGAGCGGGTCGGTGGCGGCCCGTTCGCGCAGCCGGGCGCGGACGGCGGCGATCCGGGCGGCGGTGTACTGGCTGGAGGTGGCCGGGACGGACTCCAGCGCCCGCACCGCGCCGGGCCGGTCGTCCTCGGCGAGGCGGACCCGGGCCAGGCCGAAGGCGGCGCTGAGGTAGGACTGGTCGGTGGTCCAGACGAGCCGGTAGAACTCGGCCGCGTCGCCGCCGTCGCCGAGCAGTTCGGCGCAGATGCCGAGGGCGAGCTTGGGGGCGGCCTCGCCCGGGAAGGCGTCGTAGACCGCGTCGAAGGCCTCGGCGGCCGCCCGCAGGCGGGGCTCGGCGGCGGTGCCGGCGGGGTCCTCGGCGAGGTCCGAGGCGGCGCCGACCAGGGCGACCAGGCCGCGGTACCAGACCACCCGCCAGTCGTCCGGGTGGTCCTGCTCCAGCTTCGCGAGCTCCTGCACGGCCGTGCCGTGGCGGCCGAGTTCGAGCAGGGCGCGCAGTTCGCGCAGCCGGCTCTCGACCGAGACGGCGGGGGCGCCGGCGAGGGCGGCGAGCGCCTCCTCGGGGTCGGTGGCGAGCAGGGTGGCGAGGAAGCCGGCGTTGGGGTCGCCCGGGTCGACCCGGGGGACGGGCAGCGCGAGGGCGGCTGCGGCCGGGTCGAGCCCGGCCACCCGGAGCTGTCCGGGCTGGGTGGTGGGCAGTACCAACTCGGTGTCCACGACGCGCAGTTCGGGCCCGAAGAGGGTGGACGGCGCGGGCCGGGGCCGGTCGTCCTGGAGGGCCAGGATCTCCCGCAGTACGCCGGTGAGCTGGTCGGCCATCTCCTCGGCGGAGGAGAACCGGCGGGCCGGGTCCGGGTCGGTGGCGCGGACCAGGAAGCGGTAGTAGGACTCGTACCTGGCGAAGACCTCGACGTCCTCGGGGCCGGGCAGCGAGTCGCGGTAGGTGGTGCTGTAGCCCTGGAAGTCGAAGGTGAGCACCGCGAGGGTGCGGGCCACGGTGTAGAGGTCGGAGGCGGGGGAGGGGCCGTCGGTGGCGATCTCCGGGGCCTGGTAGCCGATGGTGCCGTAGATCGCGCCGTCGTCGTCGAAGCGGCGGACCGCGCCCATGTCGATGATCTTGAGCGTGTCGCCGCTCTGGATCACGTTGTCGATCTTGAAGTCGCAGTAGACCAGGCCCCGGCCGTGCAGGTAGCCCAGGGCCGGCAGCGCCTCCAGCGCGTACGCGATCGCCTGCTCGACCGGCAGCGGCTCGCGCCGGCCGTCCGGGGTGCGGCGGTCGTTGGCGATGTCCTTGAGCGACTTGCCGCCGACGAACTCCATCACGATGTAGCCGTCGGTGGAGCCGGTGCGCAGGTCCGGGTGCTCGGCGAAGTTGATGATCCGGACGATGTTCGGGTGGTCCACCTCGGCCAGGAAGCGCCGCTCGGCGACGGCCGCGGCCAGCGCGTCCTCGTCCCCGGTGTCCAGCAGGCCCTTGAGCACCACCCACTTGTCGTTGACCCGCCGGTCCACCGCCAGGTAGATCCAGCCGAGCCCGCCGTGCGCCAGGCAGCCGAGCACCTCGTACTGGCCGCCGACCAGGTCGCCGCGGCGCAGCTTGGGGGTGAAGGAGTACGGCGTGCCGCACTTGGTGCAGAAGCCGTCCGGGCGGCCCGGCCGGCCGTTCTTCTCCCGGCCCACCGGGGTCTCGCACTTGGAGCAGTACCGCTTGCGCTCCGGCACCTCGGGGTTCTCCAGCACCGCCTGCGCCGGGTCGGCCGTCTCCACGGTCGGCACGGTGACCAGGCCGGCGCCCAGCCGGTTGCGGGTGCCGGCGCTGACGCTGCCGCGGGTGGAGCGCACCGAGACCGAGCGGCTGCTGCCGGTGCGGGTCGAGCGGTGCGAGCGGGAGCGGCCGGACATCGACCGGCCGGAGCCGGTGCGGGCCGACAGCGAGCGCATCGAGCCGCCGGGGGCGGAGTCCGGGGTGACCCGGGCGGACGGCACGTAGGGCTGGGTGACGCCGGTGTCGCCGCCGGGCGGGGTCAGCCCGCACTCGTCGCAGTAGCCGTCCGCGTCGATGGTGCCCGAGCAGTCCCGCGGGCACGGCGAGCCCGGCCCGGCGGCGGACCCGGTGGTCGGCCCGGTGGTCGGCCCGGTGGCGGTCGGCGGGGCGGCGCCGGCGGCGGCCGGGGGGACCGTGGTGGTCCCCACCGGGGTCAGCCCGCACTCGTCGCAGTAGCCGTCCGCATCGATGGTGCCGTTGCCGGAGCACTCCGGCCGCACGCACGTCTCGCCCATCAACCTCAGCCCCCCTGTACCTGTCCGTCGACCGGCGTCTGGCCGGCCGACCCGTGTGCCTGCTGCCCGTGGGACTGGTGCCCGTGGGACTGGTGCCCGTTCGCCTGCTGCCCGTGTGCCTGCTGCCCGGGCGCCTGTGCGCCGTCGGAGGCCTCGGCCTGGGCCGGGCGCAGCGACTGCTGGAAGCGGGCCACCGCGGCGGCCGCCGCCCGCAGGTCGCACGGCGCGCTCCAGAGCAGCCAGCGCGCCTTCTCGTACCGTTCGATCACTTCCGGGTCCTCGGCGACCCGCATCCGGGCCGCCATCGCCTTGTAGGCGTCCAGCCGGCCGCGCAGCTCGGCCCGGACGGCCAGCGGCTGGGTCACCTCGGTGAGCGAGTGCCGGGCCCGGGCCAGCTCCTTGGCGGCGGCGTCCTCCAGCGCGTCCAGCAGCGGCGCCAGCCGGCCCCACTGCCCGGCCTGGCGCAGGTCCAGGGCGGTGACGATCCGTTCGCGCAGCGCCGAGGCCGGGCCGGGCACCGCGGGCACGTCGCTGGAGGCTATCTTCGCCAGCACCTCGCCGCGGGCCCGGCGGGCCTCGGCCAGGGTGGCGTCGGCCCGCTGGAGCAGGTCGCCGACGCCCTGGAGGCGCTCCTCGGCGTCGTCGCGCAGCCGCAGCAGGTTCTCCAGCTCCAGCCGGACGCCGTCCAGGGCCCGCCCGGCCCGGTCGAAGCGCTCGGTGTCCACCACCCCGGCGGGAGAGGCGAAGGCCTCGCCGTCCGGGACGGTGCCGCGCTGGGCGGGCACCCGGGCCGGGCGCCACAGGGCCAGCGGGTCCTCGCGGACCTCGGTGCGCAGCTCGGTGAGGTCCCGCTCCAGCCCGGTCAGGTCGTCGCCCAGCGGGTGGCTGCCGGGGCGCACGCCGAGCGAGGCGGCCAGCGTGTGCACCCGGTGCAGTTCGGCCAGCAGCAGGTCGATCCGGGCCGGCAGCGCCGACCAGACCGCGTCGGCCGCGCTGACCACCTCCAGCACGGTGGCGTACCAGGAGTTCATCCGGGCCATCAGCGCGTCCAGGCTGATCCGCTCGACCAGCTTGGCGGGCGCGCCCAGCAGTTGCGGCCCGTCCGGCACGGCGCCGCCCGGGACGGTCACCGCGTCGCCCGTCAGCAGCTCGGTCAGCTCGGCGAGTTCGGGCCCGCCGGGCTTGGCCTTCCGGGCCCGGACGGCGCGGGCCGAGGCGAGCGCCTCGGAGTAGCGGTCGAACAGCGCCCAGAGCAGCGGCAGCCCCTTGCCGGCGACGGACCAGCGCTCCAGGGTGCGGCCGGACAGCTCGGCGCCGTCCAGCAGCCGCAGGCCCGGGTGGTCCTGGAGGGCGAGCAGCGCCGACTCGACCGCGTCCCGCTCCGCGCCGAGGCGCGCGAGCGCGCGGTCCACCTCCTCCCGGCTCAGTACCGGGCCAGCCGATGCCGCCACCGCGGTGTCCTTCCTTCCTCGCGTGCGATCCCGCCCTGTGCGACGTGCGATCCCACGACAACCCCCGTGTCCACCACCGGTCTCCCCGTGGTGATCGTCCCGAACCCTAGCCGGTGGCCGCTCGGGCGGTGCGGGCGCGGGGCGTCAAGACGGCGTCAACGCCCCGCGTCAGCGGTGCTCCGTGCGCGATGCGGCGCCCGGCACCGCGGCCGGTGCGGTGCTCAGTGCGGGACCGGCCAGTAGCGCTCCGCGTCGTTGAGCATGTACGGCTTCAACCAGCGGTCGTAGCTGCGCCCCCAGTCGCCGCTCGCGTGGTAGTCGGCCAGCACCTGGTTGACCCGCGCGGTGAGGTCCGGGCTGGTCTTGAGCATGGCGACGCCGATCACCTCGGGCTGCACGTCGCCGTCCACGATCCGCACGGTCTGGTCCTGCGCGGCCTGACCGGCCGCCAGGCCGTCGTCGGTCATGGTGGCGTCGACCTTGCCGAGCTGCATCAGGACCAGGCAGTCCAACTGGTTCTCCACCACCGTCAGCTGGGCCCTGGCGTCCTTCTTGGCGCCCTTGGCCGGGTCCATCACGTCGGCGGCCGTCGAGCCCTTGGCGACGCAGACGTTCTTGCCGCCGATCGCCTCGTCCAGGTTCTTCGCCGGGGAGGTCTTCGGCACCAGCACCCGCTGGGAGATGCTGAAGTACGGCTTGGAGAAGGCGACCTGCTCCATCCGCTTGCAGTTGACGGTCATCGTGCGGACGATCAGGTCGACCCGGCCCTTCTGCACCGCGTCGACCCGGTCGGCGGTGGCCACCGGCTTGAGCACGACCTTGTCCGGGTCGCCCATGATGGCGGTGCCGATCGCCCGGGCCAGGTCGATGTCGAAGCCCTCGATCTGGCCGGTGTTCGGGTTGCGGGCGCCCCAGCGGTAGCTGTTCTGGTCGACGCCGATCACCAGGCTGCGCTTGCCCTTGATGGCCTTCACCGCGGGGCCGTCCACCGAACTCGGCGGCACGCTGGCGTAGATGTCGCAGGAGTCGGACTGGTCCTGGCTCTGCTGGACGGCCTGCGGCGCGGTCGCGGTGGTCGCGGCGGCGGCCCCGGCCGGTGCGGCGCCGGAGGGGCCGCCCCCGCCGAGCACGGCCGCGCAGGCGGCCAGCACGGCCAGTGCGGCGGCGCTCCTGGTCGGTACGGTCGTGCCGCGCGTGAGTGTCCGTGTGCGCATGAGTGTCCGTTCCCCCTCTACCGGTACTCGGCGAGTCGTCGGCCCAGGCCGCGCAGCGCGGCGACCGCGGCCGCCAGGCCGAGCACGGCGGCGGCGCCGGCCGCCAGCCGGAGGTCCCCGGCGGTGCCGTCGGCGTACGCCGTGAAGCGGGCCTGCTCGGCGTCGGCGGCCTGGGCCAGTGCCCGGTCGGTGGCGTTGAAGGCGGCGTCGGCGGTGGTGGTGGTGTCGGTGGCGGACACCGTCGCGTTCAGGGCGCCCTGGTAGTCGGCGTTGTCGACCTCGGCGGTGCGCGCCTTGCGGTACCGGTCCTGCCACTCGTCGTACTGCTGGGCGGCGGTGGCCAGCGGCTGGTCCGCGGCGGAGGGGGCGAGGATCAGCGCGTTGGAGAGCGTGCCCGCCCGGTCGCGCATCGGGGTGCCCTTGCCGGCCGTCCCGGCGAGTCGCTTGGTGACGTCGTCGTACTGGGTGGCGTAGGTGGCGGTGGAGCCGCGCGCGACCAGGTTCAGATTCTCCGCCAGGCGCGCCGTCAGCACGTCCACCCGGGCCGAGTTGAGGGCCTGCAGCGGGAAGGCCCCTTCGAGGTCGCTCTTCTTCAACGCCGAGCCGGTGGTCAGCCCGGCCACGGCGAGCCAGAGCGTGCCGGCCAGGACGGCGGCGGTGGCGCCCAGCAGGCCGACGTTGAACACCCGGTTGGTGCGGCGGAACAGGGTCAGCTGCACCCAGCCCAGCGCGGCCAGGGTGAGCACCGCCAGGCCGTACGCGCCCCAGGGCGTGGACCGGGCCGCGGCGTAGTCGGTCACCAGCTCGTGGTTCTCGATGGTGTTCAGCTCGGCGGCGGCCGGCAGCAGGACGGTCTGCATCTGCTCGGAGGCGTACCGCAGGTAGGCGCCGCCGAGCGGGATGCCCTGCCGGTTGTCGGCCCGCGCGGATTCCACCAGACCGGCGTACACCGGGAGTTGCTGGTTCAGCCGGGCGAGTGAGTCCTGGGCCGGGGAGGTCGAGGTGGTCCGGGCGGCGGCCTGGGAGATCAGCTTGGCGGCCTGGGCGAGGTCCTGCTCGTAGCGGGCCCGGACGTCCTTCGGCTCGGCGCCGGCCAGCAGGAAGCCGGAGGCCGCGGTGGTGGCGGCGTCGGCCAGCGAGCGGTGGATCTCGGCGGCGTCCCGGCTGAGCGGCTGACTGTACGAGACCACCCGGTCGGCGGCCTGCGCCCTGGTCTCCAACTGCCAGGCGGTGAGCCCGCCGAAGGCCACGGTCAGCACCGCGAGCACCACCCCGGCCATCCGCAGCCGGCCCGGGGGCGTGCGGGTGGCCTGGGCCAGCCGGGCGCGCACCCCGCGCTCCGGCGCGGTGCCCCGGGGCCGCTTCGCGGGCGGTGCGGCGCCCGGTCCCGGCGTGGCCGGACCAGGGAACGCCGCTCCCCGGGGTGCCGGGGATGCCGGGGTACCCGGTGCACCTGGTGCGCCCGGTGCGCCCGGGGTCGCCGTTGGTGCGCCGAACGCCGCCGTCCCCGGTGCGGCCGGCGGCGTGCCCGGTCGTGCCGGGAACGCGGCGCCCGGTGCGCCGTTGCCTACTGGTGTCGCCACCCGCCTCATCCTCCCCTGGGGCCGGCCCGTCTCCCCGGGCCCGACCGATGGCAGCAGTATGGCCGTGACTCCCTCCGGCCACACCTGACTTGCGCCGATCTTGAGCATGTCGTGCACGGTTTCCGCACGCCTCCGTACGGCTTGTGCCGATTGTCACCGGTTGTCACCGATCGCACCGGCCCCACGGAGAGGTTGGCGCCCGCTGCGACGCCCGCCGGGGCCCCCGCGGTTCCGTGCCGCGCGGCCGCCGGGCCCGGCACCCCCGTGCTCCGTACCATGGGCCCCATGCGACTGCTTGGAACGATCTCGCCCGACCGCCCGCTGCTCGTCGTCGCGGTCCGCGAGGAGGCCGCCCACCTCGACGACCGGCTGCCCGTGCTGCTCACCGGGATAGGGAAGGTCAACGCCACCGCGGCCCTGGCCACCGTGCTGGCGCAGGGCGAACTCCCCTCCGAGGTGATCAACCTCGGCACGGCCGGCGCGCTGCGCCCCGGCTGGGAGGGCATGCACCACGTCGTCCAGGTGATCCAGCACGACCTGAACACCGCCGCCCTCCAGCACCTCACCGGCCGCAGCTACGGCGCCCCGCTGGTGGTCGGCAAGGGCGACGGACCGGTGCTGGCCACCGGTGACCTGTTCGTCGACTCCCCGGACGCCAAGGAGCGACTCGCCGAGCACGCCGACCTGGTCGACATGGAGGGCTACGCCGTCGCCGCCGTCGCCCACCGGGCCGGGGTGCCGGTGCGGCTGGTCAAGTACGTCAGCGACGAGGCCGGGGACGGTGCGGCCCGCAGCTGGCAGGAGTCGGTCGACGGCTGCGCCCGGCACCTCGCGGACTGGGTGCACGCGCAGGGGTGGTGACGGGGCGGTTGGTCGTCGGGGCGTCGGGCTGGCTGGTCGTCGGGTTGGTTGGCGGTCGGGCCGGTTGGCCGGCCGTCGGGGTGTCGGTTCGGGTGGCTAGGGTGGCGCGGTGACCGAGAACACCGCGCCCAGCCCGCGCCCCGACGTCCGTCCGCCCGGCCTGAACGCCGATGAGCGGACCACCCTGCTGTCCTTCCTCGACTACCTGCGCGAGGCCGTGATCGGCAAGGTGGAGGACCTCTCCGACGAGGACGCCCGGCGGCCCGGGGTCGCCTCCGGCACCAGCCTGCTGTGGCTGGTGCGGCACTTGGCCGTGGTCGAGTACAACTGGTTCGAGTACGCGTACGGCGGCCTCGGGGACGAGCCGGCCCTGACGTCGGACGCCCCGCTGGCGGAGCTCTCCACGGCCTCGGCGGTCGCCGCCTACCGGGACGCGATCGCCCGGGCGAACGCGGTGGTCGCGGCCGCCCCCGACCTCGACCGGCCGGGCGTGCGCTCGCTGCGCCCCGACGCGGTCGAAGGGCCGTCGCTGCGCTGGGTGCTGGTGCACATGATCGAGGAGACCGGGCGGCACGCCGGGCATGCGGACATCATCCGGGAGCAGCTGGACGGTGCCGTCGGGCGGTGAGGCCGGGCGGTGAGGCGGCGGGGGGGGGGGGGGGGGGGCCCCCCCCCCCCCCCGGGGGGGGGGGGGGGGGGGGGGGGGGGCGGGGGGCCCCCCCCCCCCACCCCCGGCGGTTCACTCGTGGCCGGTCGTGGCAGGTTGCGGTCGGTCGCCGTCAGTCCCGGAAGGCCGAGAGGTCGAAGGCCGCCAGCCGCTCCGGGTCGGCGATCACGTCGATCGCGGTGATCGCGCCGTCCACGACGGTGAACGCCATGATCGACAGCGCCCGGCCGTTGGCGCCGATGACCACCGCGCCTGCGGCGCCGTTGACCAGCGCCGGGCGGGCGAACGGCGACAGCCTGCCCCACAGGACGGCCTGCCCGGCCACCGTCGCGGCACCGGTGAGCACCACGGTGTGGCGGGCCAGCCCGGCGCCGCCGTCCGAGCGCAGCACCACGTCCGGGTCCAGCACGGCGACCAGCGCCTCCAGATCGCCGGTGCGGGAGGCGGCGAAGAAGGCGTCCACGGCCAGCCGCTGACGGCCCAGGTCCCGGTCGGGCGCGGGCTGCGCCTGCACCTTGCGGCGGGCCCGGCTGGCCAGTTGGCGGGTCGCTGCCGAGGTCTTCTCGATCAGCGGGGCGATCTCCTCGAACGGCACCGCGAACAGGTCGTGCAGCACGAAGGCGACCCGCTCGGCGGGCGACAGCGACTCCATCACCACCATCAGCGCCAGACCGACCGAGTCCGCGAGCATCACCTCCTGCTCCGGGTCGACCACCCCCTCCCGGCGCAGCAGCGGGTCCGGCAGCCGCTCGGGGCCGCTCGCGCCGTCCGGTCCGACCGGCTGGAGCGGCTCCTCCCGGCGGGCGGCGCGGTCGCGCAGCAGGTTCAGGCAAACCCGGGACACCACCGTGGTCAGCCAGCCGCCGAGGTTGGCCACGGCGGCCGTGTCGGTGCGGTCGTACCGCAGCCAGGCGTCCTGGAGCGCGTCGTCGGCCTCGCTGACCGAGCCGAGCATCCGGTAGGCGACGGCGCGCAGGTGCGGGCGGTGCTCCTCGAAGAGCGCGGTCCGGGCGGCTCCCTCGTCGGTTCCGCCGGTACCGCCTGTTTCGTTCACCGTGTCTCGTTCCTTCGTCGGGGTTGTCGGAGCGGGCTCGTAGGGTGTGCGGCATGTCGTTCCTCGATCGCCTGCGGGCGACCCCCGCCACCGTCGACTACCTGCTCTGGCCCGGGGACTTCTCCCTCGACGCCTACTCCCACGTGGAGGAGGTCGTGCTCGCCTCCGGCGAAGCCCTGGAGGAGGTCGCCAAGTGCGGTGCGGGCGGCACCTTCTTCCTCTGCGGCGAGGGCGGCGACGAACGCCCCGTCCTCTACGCCGACTCGGAGGGCGGCGCGGCGCTGCTGGCCGTCGGTCTGGAGGAGCTGGTCCGGCTGCTGCTGGCGGTGCCGTGGTGGCGGGACTGCGTGCGGCTGACCGAGGAGGAGAGCACGGAGGCGGCCGAGGACTACCTGGCCGACGAGCCCGACCTGCTCGCCGACCGGGACGCGGCCGCGGCCGCGATCGGGCTCGAAGTCCCCACCGCGGCCGAGGCCTTGGCCCGTCTGCGCGAGGTCACCCTCGGCCTCGGGCCGTCGTACGTGCTGCTCAACGCCGTGGAGGGCAACGCCTACCAGCCGCTGTTCCGGCTCTGACCCGATCGGCCCCGGAGCCGGTCGGCCAGTTCGCGGGCCACGGCGGCCTCCGGGGCGCCGGTGTCGTCCAGGTGCGCCAGCAGGCGCAGGACGGCACGGTGTTCGCCGTGGGTGAGCCGGACCTGTGCGCCCGGGTGGGCGAGGTCCTCCGTGACGCCCCGGGCCAGGTCGGCCGTGCTGCGGGCGGAGTCGCCCGCGTCCGGGCCGTCCGGGCCGTCCGGGCCGTCCGGGCCAGGGTTGCTCCGGCCCGGGCCGTCCATGGTGACGCTCGTCGACTGGATGACCTGGCCGCCGATGGTGACGTTGCCGATGATCTGGTTGACCATGCTTCCCCCCGGGGTGAGTTGACGATCGATCGGCAGCGTAGCCGGTGCGGCGGCGGAGTGGCGGTGCGGCGGCGGTGCGGTCAGGGGCGGCGGCCGCGCCGCCTGGACCAGCCGGTGTCGGGGTCGTCGCCGGAGCTGCCCGGGCGACCCGGGTTGTGCAGGGTGCTCGCGGAGGTGTGCCGTTCGGCCGGTCGGATCGCGATGGCGTCCATGGTGTGCCTTTCCCCGTCGTCGTCATGCGTGCGCTCTGGCTCGCAGAACGCTAGGGGCGGCCGGGGTGCTCCGCATCCGTACGGGTACTCAGCCGGACTGAGTCGATTCGCCGTCGTGCCGGTCAGAGGAGGCGGCGCAGGAGGCGGGACTTGAGGGGGGTGAACGGCGGGTAGGCGGGGCGGAGGGGGTCGGCGAGGAGGGGCTTGTCGAGGACGGACTTGGTGTGGCTGAAGGTGTCGATGGAGTGGGCGCCGTGGTACCGGCCGAGGCCGCTCTCGCCGACGCCGCCGAAGGGGAGGCCGGGGACGACGATGTGGGCGTTGGGGACGCCGAAGGCGAGGGCGCCGGAGGAGGTCTCGGTGGTGAGGCGGCGCTTGGTGGTGTCGGAGGCGGTGAAGGCGTAGAGGGCGAGGGGCTTGTCGCGGGCGGTGACGAAGGCGATCGCGGCGTCGAGGTCGGGGACGCGGATGATCGGCAGGACGGGGCCGAAGATCTCCTCGCGCATCACCGGGGCGTCCGGGTCGACGTCGGCCAGGACGGTGGGGGCGAGGTAGCGGTCGGCGCGGTGGTGGTCGCCGCCGGTGACGATGCGGCCGTCGGCGAGCAGGGCCGTCAGCCGGTCGAAGTGGCGCTCGTTGACGATGCGGCCGTAGTCGGGGCTCCGGGCCGGGTCGGTGCCGTACATCTCGCGGACGGCGGCGGTGAGTTGGCGTTCGAGCTCGGTGGCGGTGTCGCCGATGGCGAGGACGTAGTCGGGGGCCACGCAGGTCTGGCCGGCGTTCATGAACTTGCCCCAGGCGATCCGGCGGGCGGCGGTGGCGAGGTCGGTGCCGGGTTCGACGACGACCGGGCTCTTGCCGCCCAACTCCAGGGTGACGGGGGTGAGATGGCGGGCGGCGGCGGTCATGACGATGCGGGCGACGGTGCCGTTGCCGGTGTAGAAGACGTGGTCGAAGCGCTGCTCCAGCAGGGCGCCGGTCTCCGGCACGCCGCCCTCGACGACGGCGACGGCCTGCGGGTCGAGGGTGCGGGGCAGCCAGTGGGCGAGGGCGGCGGAGGTGGCGGGGGCGAGCTCGCTGGGCTTGACCACCGCACAGTTGCCCGCGGCGAGCGCGCCGACCAGCGGGGCCAGGGCGAGCTGGAGCGGGTAGTTCCACGGGCTGATGATCAGCACGGTGCCCAGGGGCTCGCGGACCGTCCGGGCCCGGGCGGGCTGCAGGGCGAGCGGGACGGGGATGCGGCGCGGGCGCAGCCAGCCGTCGAGGTGGCGCAGGGTGTGGTCGATCTCGTTGACCGTGAAGCCGATCTCGGTGGTGTAGGCCTCGGCGGCGCTCTTCCCGAGGTCGGCGTGGAGGGCGGCGGTGAAGACGGCCTCCTGGTCGACCAGCAGGCGGCGCAGGGCGCGGAGTTGGGCCTTGCGCCAGGCGAGGGGCTTGGTGCGGCCGGTGGCGAAGGCGGCGTGCAGGCGGGCGACGGTCGCGGCGGGCGCGGCTGTGGGGGTGGCTTCGGCGGAGGCGGGCGCGGCTGTGGGCGTGGCTTCGGCAGAGAGGCTCATGCCGTCGAGCATAAACGAAACGAAACGATTTCGTTTCTAGTTCTCGGTAGACTTCCGGCATGAGCCGCAGCACCACCCCGTCCAGCGCCACCCGGTCCGGCACCACGACCTCCAGCACCGCACCGGCCGCCACGGCGCGCCGGGGGCGCCCCCGTGACGCCGCCCGGGACCGGGCGCTGCTGGACGCCACGCTCGCCGTCCTCGCGGAGAGCGGCTACGGCGGGCTGACCACCGCCGCCGTGGCGGCTCGGGCCGGGGTCTCCACGGCGACCCTCTACCGCCGCTGGTCGTCCAAGGAGGACCTGGTGATCGCCGCCGCCGCGCTGCACGGGGAGAGCTCCTACGAGCAGCCGGACACCGGCGGACTGGAGGGCGACCTGCGGGTCGTCCTGCGGGACAAGGCGGCGAGCATGACCGGCGAGCCCGGCCGGCTGATCCGCGCCCTGATCGGCGAGGCCGCCCACAACACCGCCCTGGCCCAGGCGCTGGTGACGGCCTTCCTCCAGCCGGTGTACGGGCGGGTCGCGGAGGTCGTCCGGCGGGCCGTCGAGCGCGGGGAGATCCCGCCGCTGGACGGCGTGGACCTGCTCGGCGAGGTGGTGGTCGGACCGGTGATGACCCATTTCCTGCTCACCCCGCACCTGCCCGAGGACGTGGACGAGGCCACCGCCCAGGAGACCGCCGACCGGCTGCTGCCCTTCGCCCTGCGGGCGGTGGGCGGTGGGCGGGGCGGTCGGGACGCTCGGGACGTCCGCCCGTGAGGCCCCGTGAGATCCGTGAGATCCGTTGGATCCGCGAGACCCGTGAGACCCCGTGAGAAGAGGAGCCCCGATGCCCTGGTTCACGCTCGAACGCTTCGACCCGTCCTTCTTCGACACCGCGCCGCACCGCCACGCGTACGTGCTGGACCTCCCGGTGGCGCCGGAGACGGTCTGGCGGGGGCTCGCCGGTGACGCGCCGCTGTCCTGGTGCCGGGGCCTGGCCGGCGGCCGCTACACCTCGCGACCCCCGCACGGCGTCGGCACGACCCGCGAGATCACCGCGATGCGGCTGCTGCGCCTGCGGGAGGAGTTCGTGCGCTGGGAGGAGGGATCCCGGCACTCCTTCTGCGTCACCTCGGCGAGCCTGCCGCTGTTCCGGCGCTTCGGGGAGGACTACCTGGTCGAGCCCACCCCGACCGGCACCAGGTTCACCTGGACCTTCGCCTTCGAGCCCAACCCGCTGCTGGCCCGCCCGGCCGCGCTGACGGACCTGCCGAACCGGTCCTTCCTGCGGACCCTGGTCGCGGACACCAAGCGGCACTTCGGCGCGGCCTGATGCGCCCGGGCGGCCAGGTGGCGGAGCGGGCCGGGGCGTCGGCCTGCGGGTGGTTCCCTGGCGGCGGAGTGGATCGGACGTCCGTGTAGCACATTCGTCTCGGACGGACGTCCGTCTTGCACGTCCGCGCCAGGGGGGGTGTCCCGCGCGGCCCCGTGCGGCGTGGACGGTTCGTACGTACGTCTTGGACGTTTGTCTTGCACGTACGTCCGATCCATGAGTATGGTGATCCCATCAACCGCTTTACCGGGGGGAACCGGACATGAACGACGCCATCACTCACGCCGAAGCCGTTCGCGGCGAACTGGTCATCGACGGCCGCCGGTTGTCCTACCTGGACTTCGGCGGCACCGGCCGCCCGCTGCTCGCGCTGCACGGCCACCTCTCGGAGGGTGCGGTGTGGGCCCGGCTGGCGGCCGAACTCGGCCCCGACTGGCGGGTGATCGCGCCCGACCAGCGCGGCCAGGGTCACTCGGAGCGGGCCGCCGACTACTCGCGGGAGGGCTACCTCGCCGACGTCGAGGCGCTGCTCGACCACCTGGGTCTGCCGACGGCGGTGCTGCTCGGCCACTCGCTCGGGGCGATCAACTCCTACCAGTTCGCGGCCCGCCACCCCGAGCGGGTCGAGGCGATCGTCAACGTCGAGGGTCCGCTGGTGCTCGGCCTGGAGGGCCCGCACCCGCTGGCCTTCCTGCTCGGCCTACCGTACGACGCCCAGAGCCGGGACGCGCTGGTCGCCGCGCTCGGTCCGGCCGCCCCGTACTTCGCCGACCGGCTACGGGAGGACGCGGACGGCACCTGGCGGCTGCCCTTCCATCCGAAGGACATGTACGAGTCCGAGGAGCTGGTCCACGGCGACCACCGGGCCGACTGGACGGCGTCCGACTGCCCCGCCCTGCTGGTGCGGGCCACCGGCGGCGCGATCCCGGCCGAGCAGGCGGCCGAGGCCGTCTCCCGCCGCCCCGGGACGGTCCTCGCGGAGCTGGCCGGCGACCATCTGCTGCCGGTCACCGCCCCCGACGAACTCGCGGTGACCGTAAGGGAGTTCCTCGCGAAGCTGTAGCCGCGGCGGAACGGTGCGGTCCGCGTGGTGCCCGGCGCTCCGGCAGGGTATAACGCTCCTGACCGGAACACCGGAACACCGGAAGAGCGTCCATATCCGTCGGGGGAGACCATGGACCCGGAACTGAGCTCACTCGCGGGCGTCGCCGCGACGGCCGTCGTCCAGCAGCTGACCACCACCGCCTGGGAGCGGATCCGTGCCGCCGTCGGGGAGTTGTGGCGCCGCCGGCATCCCGAGCGGGCCGAGACGGTGCTCGCCGAGCTGGGCGAGTCGCGCGAGGACGTGGCGCAGGCGCGCCGTGCGGGGGACGAGCGGGCGGAGCAGGAGGTGGTCGACCTGTGGGGTGCCCGGCTGCGTCGACTGCTCGCCGCTGATCCCGGCGCCGCCGCACAACTGCGCGCGCTCGTCAAGGAGTTGACCGGCGGATCGGCGCCCGCCGTGCCGCAGCAGTCGGTCACCATGACCGCCGAGGCCTCCGGACGGGCCCGGATCAACCAGGCCGTCGGGGACATCCACGTCAACGAACGGTGAGGGCGGGTGAGCCCCCAGGGGCCGCCACCCGGCCCGGACCGGCCGGAGCGCGGCCCGCGCAACGTCAACCTCAATGCCACGGCGAGCGGCCACGGGCGGGTCAACCAGGCGGGCCGGGACCAGCACTTCCACATCACCGTCCCGCTGCTCGGCGCGGCGCTGGTGCTCGGGCTGCTGCTGTTCGCGCTCTGGAAGCCGATCCAGCAGGTGGCGGGCGGGTTGGTGGATTCGAGCCCGTCACCGTCGGTGTCCGCCGTCGTGCCGTGGGACCGGACGACGCACCTCGACACCGACCCGCGTCCGGATCCGCCGACACCGAGGCCGGCACCGAGGCCGACGCCGACTCCCACCCCCACCCCCACCCCCATGCCGACACCGACACCGACGCCCACGCCGCCGCCGCTTCCGCCCGACCCGGCGGACGTGGCTTTCGCCGCCGTTCGCGCCGGTGACTGCCTGGACGTCTACGACACCGGATGGGGAACGTGGAGCCGGACGGTCCCGGTCGCCGTGGACTGCCGGGGTGGCAGCGCCTTCAACCGGGTTGCCGTGGTCGCCGCCGCCGCGGCGGGCTGTCCGGCGGGCGGAGGCCGTGCCGCGTACGTCCACACCAACCGCGACCACTCGGTGACGGTGCTGTGCCTGGAGCGGCAGTTCCGGTACGGCCAGTGCTTTCTGGGCCACACCCCCGACCACCGAACCATCGACAACGGCTTCCTCGGTGTGGTCTGGGACTGCACCCTCAGGCAGGGTCCGTCGACCGCCAACGCGATGCTCGCCATCACGGCGGTCGTCACGAGCAGGGACAACTGCCCGGCCCGCAACGGCCGGTACGGTGCCGAGTGGCCGGTGCTGGACGGCACCACCAAGGTGTGCGCGGTGGTGGTGTAGGCCGGTCAGCGGGTGGCGGTGAGGGCCAGGGTGGCGACGGCCAGGGCCAGGTAGCCGGCCGGGAAGTGGAGGTTGTGGAGGACCCGGGTGCGGACGTGGGTCGCCACGGCGCCGAGGTAGAACAGCACCAGCCCGACCGCGGCCGCGAGGCCGAGCGGCGGGAGGGCGACCAGGCCGACCAGCAGGCCGACGGCGCCGGCCAGCTTGAGCGAGGCGAGCCACGGGACCCACTCCGGCTTCACCTTCACCTCGGCCGAATTGGCCAGGACGAAGGGGGCCTTGGCGAAGTCGGCGGCGGCGATTCCGGCGTTGGCGGCGATGGCGAGGACGGTGACGGCGAGACAGGTGATGGACATGGGTCCAGCCTCTTCGCGGGCCTCCGCTTGCGTCCAATACCGGCTTCCATAACCTGGTGGAATGGATGTGGACACCCGGCTGCTGCGCACCTTCGCCGCCGTCGCCGAGGACGGCAGCCTGACCCGGGCGGCCGAGCGGCTGTACGTCTCCCAGCCCGCGCTGACCAAGCAGGTCCGGCAGTTGGAGAAGCTGCTCGGGGTGCCGCTGTTCGTCCGCTCCCGGGCCGGGATGGCGCTCACCGTGGCCGGGCGGAGCCTCGCCGCGCGGGTGCCGGGCCTGCTGGCCGACTGGGACGCGACGCTGCGCGAGGCCAGGGGCGCGGCCAGCCGGGCGGAGCGGGCGCTGCGGGTGGGCTTCCTGGCCAGCGCCGCCAACGAGGCCACGCCGGGCATCGTCGCCGGGTTCACCGACCGCAATCCCGGCTGGCGGGTCGAGATGCGGCACACCGCGTGGTCGGACCCGACGGCCGGGCTGGCCGCCGGGGAGGCCGATGTGGCGCTGCTGCGGCTGCCGTTCCCCGGGCAGGAGGGGTGGCGGGTGGCCGAGCTGTTCACCGAGCCGCGGTGGGTCGCGCTGCCCTCGGCGCACCGGCTGGCGGCGCTGGAGGTGGTCCCGTTCCGGGAGTTGTGGGACGAGCCCTTCGTCGCGGCCCCGGCCGAGACCGGCCGTTGGCGGGACTACTGGGTCGCCGCCGATGAGCGGGAGGGCCACCCGGTCCGCTTCGGCGCCGTGGTGGAGCACCCGGACGACTGGCTGAGCGCCATCGCGAACGGTTACGGGGTCGCGCTCGCCCCCGCGTCCACGGCCCGCTTCTACGCCCGGCCGGGGATCGCCTACCGGCCGGTGAGCGGGGTCAGCCCGAGCCGGATCGCGGTGGCGTGGGCCGCGGCGGACGACGGGAACCCGGTGGTGCGGGACTTCGTGCGGTGCTGCCTGGCGGCGGGCGATGCGGGCGATGCGGGCGATGCGGTCGACGGGGCCGACGGGGCCGACGGGCCTCACTCGGCCGCCGGGGGCCCCGCCCCGGAGTGAATCCGCCCCGGCGCCGGGGCCGGGGAGGGGTGGCAGCCCTCAGCGCCGCCACCCCCCGTTGGCTTCTCGGCACCGGGGCGGTGGTTCATTGAGCCAAACCCCGCCTTGGGGTGAAAGCGGGTGGGGATCCGGCCGGGGTTCGGTGGGGTTTCGGTGCGCGTCCCATCGCGCTCCGGACCTCGCGCAAGCGCGAGGTCCGGAGCGGGTTCAGTCGGCGAGGGCCTGGCGCAGGCGCTTCTTGTCGGGCTTGCCGACGGAGGTGAGCGGGATGGCGTCGACCAGGTGGAGGGCTTCGGGGGCGTAGAGGCGGCCCTTGTTGGCGGTGACGAAGGCGCGGACGTCGTCCAGGTCGGGCCGCTGGCCGGGGGCGGGGACGACGGCGACGTGGACGTGTTCGGCCTGCTGGTCGTCGCGGACGCCGTAGACGGCGCACTGGGCGATGGCCGGGTGGGTGAGGAGGAGTTCCTCGACCTCGGTGGGGTAGACGTGGCCGCCGACGACGATGATCAGGTCCTTGAGGCGGTCGGCGAGGTAGAGGTAGCCGTCGGCGTCGAAGTAGCCGATGTCGCCGGTGTCCAGCCAGCCGTCGCGCAGCACCTTGGCGGTGAGCTCGGGCTGCTTCCAGTAGCCGGCCATCAGGGTGGCGGAGCGGACGTGGATCTCGCCCTGCTCGCCGGCGGGCAGCACGGTGCCGTCGGCGGCCCGGACCTCCACGTCCACGTCGGGGAACGGCCGGCCGACCGGGAGCGGGCCGTCGTCCGTGAACCGGGTGTGCTCCTCGGCGGTGAGGAAGGCGATCTTCTGGGCCTCGGACATGCCGTACAGGCTGACCAGCACCGGCCCGAACACCTTGAGGGCTTCGCGGATCCGGGCCGGGGAGGCGGCGCAGCCGCCGTAGTCGAGCCGGCGCAGGCTGGACAGGTCGGTGCGGCCGACGGCCGGGTGGTCGAGCAGTTGGTAGATCAGCGGGGGCAGCGTCCAGAGGTCGGTGATGCGCTCGCGCTCGATCGCGGCGAGGACCTCGCCGGGTTCGAAGCCGCGCTGGAGGACGACGGATCCGCCGCGCTGGAGCGCCACGTCGGCGAGCACGCCCGACAGGTGGGCGAGCGAGGTGGCGGCGAGCAGTCGGGGCGGCTCCTCGTCGTCGGTGCCCGCGAAGTCGACGTGGAACATGTCGTGGTAGGGGCCGTGGAGGCTGAGGATGCCCTTGGGGATGCCGGTGGTGCCGCCGGTGTGGCGGATGCCGATGTCGTCGCCGGGGCCGAGGGGGACGGCGGGGTCGGTGGCCGGGCGGGTGGCGCTGGCGGCGATGGCGTCCTCCCCGATCCCCGTGCCGTCGGGGCCGAGGGTGAGGACCGTCGGGACGTCGATCAGCGGCAGCAACTCGGGGGCGCCCGCGTACCGTTCGGCGTCGACGAGGAGTGCGGTGGTGTCCACGCTGGCCACGATCTCGGCCAGCACGGGGGCGCTCATGCCGTCGTACAGGTTGACCACCCGGGCCCCGGCCAGGCCGGCCGCGTAGCGGGCGGCGAGGGCCTCGGGGGTGTTGCCGGTGAGCAGGGTGACGGTGCTGCCGCGGCCGACGCCGCGGGCCAGGAGCTCGTGGGCGAGGCGGTAGGCGGTGGCGGCGAAGTCGCCGGCGGTGATCTCGGCGCCGTCGGCGGAGGTGATGGCCCGCCGTTCGGGGTGCGAGGTGAGGGACCGGAGGATCAGAGCGGGTCCGCTGACGAATTCCTGGTCACTCATGGCCACTTCTTCCTTGTAGTTTGCAACCATGTCGTCAGGCTAACTCCACCCCCCACTCCGTACCGGCGAGATTTGGCCATGTCCGGTCAGGAGAATGTCGGTGGACGAAGGACCGGCTCGGTGACAGCCCCCCAGTGCTCGTCGGGCGCGGCCGCGATGACGTACCCGGGTCGGCCGGGGAGTGCGGGGGTTGCCGTCGAAGCGATCCGAGTTGGCCGGGAAATGGGCGAGTTGGGACCACGGGGCGGCGATGGAGCCGGTCCGGTGCTCGGGCGGGGGGCGGCCAGGGGGCGGCCGGGGTCAAGATCCACCGGGTCAAGGTCCGTCGGGTCACGGGTGTGTCCCAGCGGGGGGTGGCCGGGTGCGGGGGTGCGGGGGCGGTGGGAACCGCTGTCCCGGCTGGGCGGGGGGCCCGCTCCGGCGCTTCGTGGTCGGCGGGCCGTGTAACAGCACTGTCCTGACGGATGGTCGGACGGAACGGTTCATCGGCCCGGGCGGTCCTGCTCACCAGAACCGCCGCTCGTACCGATCCGTGCCGAGCAGCCGCCACCGCCACCCGATATCGAGGAAGTCACGATGCGCGTTCACAAGGCCACCTTCGCCGCCGCCCTGGTCGTTGCCGCCGGTCTGTCGCTCACGGCCTGCGGCCCCAACGACGACACCGGCACCGACCAGGCCAAGCCGACGGCCGCGGCGCCCGTCACCGCCGCGCCCACCAAGGCCACCACGGGCGGCTCCGCAGGGTCCGCCGGAAGCGCCGGAACCGGTGGGACCGCCGGGACCGGCGGGACGGCCCCGAGCGGGAAGGCCACGGCCGGCGGGACGGGCGCCACCGACGGCGGCAAGGCGGGCGGCAAGTGCCGGACCGACGACCTGACGATCACGGCGGTGGACCGCACCATCGACGGCGACGCCGACCGCACCGTCGTGGTCGAGTTGAAGAACCACAGCGGCCACGACTGCTCGCTCACCGGGTACGCGGGCGTCGACCTCAAGACCAACGCCGGTTCGCTGTCCGCCCAGCGTTCCGGCGAGCCGGTCGTCGCGGGCGTCGTCAAGAACGGCAAGTCGACGTTCTTCGGCATCAGCTACCCGAACAACACCTCGGGCGGCTCCGGCGTCAAGATCACCGGCCTGGTGGTGACCCCGCCGGACGAGACCCACTCGGTCACCCTGCCCTGGCCGGGCGCGGGCTCGCTGCCCGTCACGGACGGGTCCGGCTCCCCGGTGAAGATCGGCCCGATGGGCAGCGCCGGCCAGGGCGGCCAGTGACCCCGCGCCCGTTCGCAGGGTTGAGCCGCCGCGTCGGGCCGCCGCGTCGGGCCGCCGCCTCGGGCCGCCGCGTCGGGCCGATCCGGGGCTCACCGGTCCGCGATGAGCGTGCCCGCGACGCCCCAGCTCTCCGGCTGGTACTCGTTGACGAAGACGAACACGCTCTCGGCGGGGACCTCCAGGGTCTCCACGAACGCCTGGGTGACCTTCTCGACCAGCTCGCGCTTCTGCTCGACGCTGCGCGGGCCCTGCTGGATGGTGACGATCGGCATCTTCGGCTCCTGACCGGGTGTCCTGCCCGGCTGTTCCGCCGGGCTCTTCCGCCGGGTTCTCCGGCTGGGAACAGTCCACCCGACCGGTGCCGTCCGCACCCAGACCCGAATCGCTCTCGCAGCGATCACGAATCCTGATCGTTCCAGGTCGGGGGTGTTCTGCGGCAGGTCTCCAGGAGCAGTCGGGGCACCGGGGCGGAGCG
Organism: Kitasatospora sp. NPDC059160; assembly: GCF_042755465.1. Classification (NCBI taxonomy): domain Bacteria; kingdom Bacillati; phylum Actinomycetota; class Actinomycetes; order Kitasatosporales; family Streptomycetaceae; genus Kitasatospora; species Kitasatospora sp. NPDC059160. The sequence goes on from NZ_JBHZCN010000028.1 coordinate 34,392, forward strand.
CCGCACGGCGATCGAGGTGGGCAGTGCCAGCGGGGTGCGGCAGGGGCGGAAGGCGACCCGGTGGGTGTTCACCATCCGGGCGTTGGCCGCGTACACCACCGTCCACATCGGGGTGCCGGTGCCGATCGAGGCCAGGGTGTCCTGGAGGGCGCCGTGCGCCGGGCCGAGGACGGGCCGGAAGCCGGCCCGGGCGCAGGCCTCCGTCACCAGGTCGACCAGTGCCGGGTGGTTGGCCCGCTCGGTGAGCCGCAGCGGCAGCTTGGCGAGGTCCGCGAGGTCCACCTCGGCCGCGTCGGCGAGCGGGTGCCGGGCGGGCAGCGCGAGCACCAACTCGTCCTGCCAGACGGGCAGGAAGCGCAGGTCCGGGCTGTGCTCGGCGATCGCCCCGCGGACGAAGGCGGCGTCCAGCCGGCCGTCGGACAGCCGGGCCAGCCGCTCCCGCACCGGGGCGGAGTGCAGTTCCACCCGCACTCCGGGGGCCTTCTGCTGGTAGGTCTCCAGGATCAGGTCGAGCCGCTCGGCGAGCCCGGTGACGGTGCCGAGCCGCAGCACGGCGGGCGCGGCCAGGTCGGCGGCGAGCGCCCGGGCGGCGTCCTCGGCGGCCAGCACGTTCCGGGCGGCGGGCAGGAACCGCTCCCCGGCCGGGGTCAGCCGGACGTACCGGGGCGAACGGTCGAACAGCTCGACCCGCAACTCCCGCTCCAGCCGCCGCACCTGCTGGCTCACCGCCGGCTGCCCGAGCAGCAGGCGCTCGGCCGCCCGCCCGAAGTGCAGCTCCTCGGCGACGGCGACGAAGCAGCGCAGCTGCCGTAGCTCCATGCGGTCCCCCTGGTGGATCGGTCGTCGACCCATCGTCCCAGGCCGGGGTGTCACCAGGGAGGGGGCGCTGCCGGGGGGAGCGGATGGTGCTGCACGGGAAGTCGGCCGGGCCGACTTCCCGTGCGGGCTCTCCGGCCGCCGGTGGCGGTGGCGGTGGCGGCGGTGGCGGCTGGAACACTGGGGGCCATGACCACGGGCATCGTCGTGCAGTACACCGGGCTCCTGCGGAACAGCGACCACGATCTCTGGGTCCGGCTGCGGGAGTTGCTGCGCGGCCAGGGGCTCGATCCCGAGGGGACGGTCGTCGTGGACCTCCTCCAGGAGAGCCTCGGCTCCGAGGAGGGGCAGGTCATCTCCGCCGAGGGCCGGGTCTACCGGTTCAGCCTCACCTTCGACCCGGAGCGCGAGGACGGTGTCCGCGACGCCCGGCTGGGCAGATGGCGGGACGTCACGGACTCCTGGCGGGACGGAGCGCTGGCGCGGCGGACGGAGTTCGCCTTCGCCTGGAAGTCCCGGGTCGAGGCCTGAGCGGGTGCACTCCGCCACACTCCGCCGTGCACGGGAAGTCGGCCGGGCCGACTTCCCGTTCAGGCGCGGCGGCGTCGCCGGTAGTAGGCGAGGGTGACGGCCGCGAGCAGTGGGCCCCAGAGCAACAGGGGTGCGTAGCAGGCGTCCATCAGGAAGAGGGCCGGCCCGGTCGGGGCTCCCGGGGCCCCGCCGAAGCCGCCCGCCCGGGGGATCGTCAGCAGCATCACGACGGCCGCGCCGAGCAGCGCCGGAACGACCGCCGCCAGCGGCGCGACCCGCTTCCCCCCGATCAGCGGGAGCCGGCGCGGCACCACCTCGCCCCAGGGCCGCACCAGCCCGAGCGTGAGGAGGGTGAGCCCTTCGGTGGCCAGGCTCATCGCGATGCACACGGCGCTGAACCGGCCGGGGACTTCCAGGCCCGAGGTGTCGAACCCCACCGGGACGCCGACCCCCATCGCGATCCGCCAGATCCCGGACGGTACGGCCGTGAGCGCCGCGAGGTGCGCGGCCCGTACCGCCCAGCGGGCGGGCGGTCGGTACGTCGGGGCGGCGGTGGCCATCGGGTTCCGGTCGGTGTCCATGGCCCCCATGCTGGCGCGCGGCCCGCTGCGCCCGGATCGTGCGCGAGGCCCAACTCGCCTCCCCCGCGCGGGGGATGGGGGACGACGGTCGGCGCCGAACCCCCGCCACCGGGCCGTACCGCGCTGACGTGCATACTTGCCGGACGATCAGGAGGACGTGGAGGTGATGACGCGATGAAGCTGGCAGAGGCGCTCGCGCAGCGCGCGGCCGCGGTGCGGCAGGTGGAGCAGCTGCGGGCGCGCGTCGTCGGCAGTGCCCGCTACCAGGAGGGCGAGGAGCCGGCCGAGAGTGCGGCGGAGGTCCTGGCCCAGGCCGAAACGGCGCTGGACGAGCTGGAGCGGCTGATCCGCCAGATCAACCGGACCAACTCCACCGCGCGGATCGAGGGCGGCGGCACCCTCACCGACGCCCTCGCCCGCCGGGACGTCCTGCGGCTGCGCCACTCGGTGATCACCGCGGCCGCCGACGCCGCCTCCGGGCGCGACCAGCGGGGAGCCGTACGGCAGTTGCGGTCCGAGCTCCGGATCCTCTCCGCCCTGCCGGTCGCGGAGCTCCGTGCCCGGACGGACGCGCTGGCCAAGGAGATCCGCGAGGTGGACACCCTGATCCAGCGCACCAACTGGGAGATCGACCTGATCGAGGACTGACCTCCCGGTCCCATGAGCAGGGTGTGGGGCAGCAGGTAGTCGTCACGGAGGCGTGCACACACCGCGGGCCGGCGGTTCATCCGGTCCATGGCGCGTGAAGAGCAACGCAAGGGGTTCGATTCCCCACCCAACAGTGCAGCTCAGCACCGCGTACAGGTGACGGGGCACAGCGCACAGCTCACCACCACGTGCAGATCCGGACGACGAGGGCGGGAACGGGGCGCCCCACACCCCCCCAGCGAGGGCCGTGCGACCGAGCACGGCCCTCGCTGCGTGAGGCCGGTGGGTTTCTGGCCGGTGATCACCTGGATCGGCACTCCGGCAGGCGTGGTGAGTCCGCTCGGCGCGGTGGAGGCGGCAGACTCCTGACGGCGTCCGAGGCCCGGCGTCCGGCGTCCGGTGTCCGGTGTCCGGCGTCCGAGCGGATCCGCCGGGCCCGCAGCGGGCAGGGGCCGCCGGGGCGCAACGACGAGAGGAGCGGCCATGGACGGGAACAGCCAGGACCAGGGACGGCTGGGCGGGCGGATCTGCGTCATCGCAGGCGCGGGCGGGGCCATCGCGGGTGCCGTGGCGGCCCGGTTCACCGCCGAGGGCGGGCGCGTCATCGGAATCGACCGGCAGCCGGTGGAGACCGGCTTCCCGGTCGTCACGGCGGACCTGCGGATCGAGGCCGAGACGCGACTCGCGTTCGAGCGCATCCACGCGGAGTACGGCGGGGTCGACGTGCTCCACGTCAACGCCGGGCCCATGGACCGTGAGGACCACGGCCTGCTGGAGACGCCCCCCGAGGTCTGGGAACGGGCCTTCCGGGCCGTCCTCGCCCCCGCGGTGCTCAGCTGCCGCTACGGGGTGCCGGTGATGAACCCCGGCGGATCGATCGTGCTGACCGGCTCCTTCCTCGCCGGCATGGGCGCGGCGACCGCCCAGACGGCCTTCTCCGCGGCCAAGGCCGCGGTGACCCAGCTCGGGCGCGACCTGGGCACCCACCTGGCACGGCGCGGCATCCGGGTGAACACCCTGGCGCTGGGCCCGGTCGACGCCCCGGAGATCAGGGCCGTCTTCGAGCGGATGGGCGAGGAGGAGACCCGGCGGCGCTTCGCCCACATCCCGATGGGCCGGTTCGCCACCCTCGACGAGGTCGCGGCCGCGGCCGCCTACCTCGCCGGCCCGGACTCGGGCTACCTGACGGCCTCCGAACTCCCCGTCTACGGCGGCATCCGCGCCGCGTACACCCTCCCGGACCACTGAACCGGCGCGGGGCGAACACTGCACGGCATGGAACGCGAAGACCTGATCACCGTCCTCGAACGGAACGGGACCGACGGCGCCCGCCGGGCCGCATTGGCCCTGCGGGCCGGGGCGGCCTTCCAGGTGTGGGCCGACGCGACGGCACCGGCCAGTCGGCTGTTCGCCATCTGGGAATGGCGGGCGCAGTGGATGGCGGAGGACGGGGTCGCCACCGTCAAGGACTTCGAGCAGGGACTGCCGGCCCTTCGCCGGGCAGGGGCCACCCCGGTCGCCCTGGCGAAGGTGGAGATGACCGGTGACAGCCACCTCGTCTTCCTGACCACCGACCTGAGCGCGTGCGTCGCCGTGCTGTAGCCGCGCCCGCATGGGAAGTCGGACGGGCCGACTTCCGGTGCGGGGGAGGGCTGGGGAGTGAGGTACGGGACTGGGGAGGGCGGCGGCGCCAGGAACTCGCGGACTGGCTGTCGGGTATCCCTGTTCTCCCGGCGATGAGGCGGTGGCGGCAACGTGGGGCCGGCTGTCCGCAGCCGGTCTCAAGGCAGGCTTGCCGCGCCCCGTCAATGGCATGTGGATTGCGGCCTGCTGCCTGACCCATGATCTTCCGCTTGCCACCTTGAACTTGAAGGACTACGCGTACTTCAGGGAAGAGCATGGCCTTCGCATCCTCGGTGGGGAGCAGGTCGCTCTCGTCGCTTCTGGGTGGTCAGGGGCACCCCTCCAGATGGTCTATAGTTAACCCATCACCCAGATGCGCGGGTGGCGGAATAGGCAGACGCGCTGGATTCAGGTTCCAGTGCCCGAAAGGGCGTGGGGGTTCAACTCCCCCCTCGCGCACAGCGAATGGCCGGTCGATCTTCGGATCGACCGGCCTTTTTGCTTTACGGCACCAGGCGGTCCAGGAGGGCGTCCAGGCCGGTGGTGAACTCCGTTTCCGCGTCGTGGTCGATCAGCAGCGGGGCGAGGGTGCGCAGCAGTGGGTACTCGGCGGCCGGGAGGCGGTGCAGGCCGAGGCGGAGCAGGGGCTCGGGGTCGTCGGGGTTGTCGATCACCTGCCGCTTGTCCACCAGCAGGAAGCCGATCGCCCAGCCGACCACGGCCCGGTAGAGGCGCAGGGTGCCCCGGTCGTCGAGGCCGGCGCCGCTCAACACGGTCAGGACGAGTTCGTTGAGCTGGAGCATCGAGGCCGGCCGGCGGGCCAGGGGGACGCTGAGCGGGCGGGTGGCGACCAGGGGGAACACCTCCGGGTGGGCGTCGGCGACCTGGTGGAAGGCCTTGCCGACGTGGTGCAGCCGGGTCCGCCAGTCGCCCGTGTCCGCCCCGTCGCCCACCCGCTCGTTCACCTCGGCGTAGAAGGCCTCCACCATGCCGTCGAGGAGCGCCTGCTTGCCGTCGGCGTAGCGGTAGAGCGCCATCGGCTCCACGCCCAGGTCGACGGCGAGGCCGCGCATGGTGAGCGCCGTGAGGCCCTCGCGGTCGACCAGGGCGACCGCCGCGCGCAGCACCCGTGGCCTGCTCAGCCGGCCCCGGCCGGACGGCTTCGGCTCGGGGGTCGAGTCGGGGGTCGAGTCGGGGGTCGAGTCGGTTCCCACCAGGGCCTCCCGGACTGTCCTCGGGGCTCAGGTCTTGACGTCCGACGCTGCGCGGCAGAGGCTGTAAGTATACAAGCGACATTTACGGCAGATGCGTAGTACCTACGTATACACCACGGAATCGGACATCGGGAGGAGCCATGTCCATCATCAAGATCGAAGTGACCAACGAGAGCACCGTGCTCACCGACCACGAGGTGAGCGCCGTCGTCCCCGCACTCCAGACCCAGGTCCACCGGGACTTCGCGCCGGTGTGGGGGATCGACGCGGACGTGTCCTTCGTCGCGTCGAACGCACTCTCCGACACCGCCTGGTGGATGGTCGTCCTGGACAACTCCGACCAGGCCGGCGCCCTCGGGTACCACGACCTGACCGCGAACTTCCTGCCGATCGGCAAGGTCTTCGCCGCCACCGACAAGCAGTACGGCGAGAACTGGACCGTGACGATCAGCCACGAGCTGCTGGAGATCATCGGCGACCCGGACATCGACCAGGTGGTCTTCGACCAACCGACCGCCAACAAGGGGACGTTGTACGCCATGGAGGTGTGCGACGCCTGCCAGGACGAGAACTTCGCGTACGACATCGCCGGGGTCAAGGTCAGCGACTTCGTCCACCCGGCGTGGTTCCAGTCCGCCCGCCCCGCGAACGGCACCCAGTTCGACCACGGCAATGCCATCAAGCAGCCGCTCGAACTCCTCCCCGGCGGCTACATCGGGATCTTCGACGTCTCGGCCGGCACCGGATGGACCCAGAAGACCGCCTCCCTCACCGTCGCGTACCACAGCCGGGCGCACGTCGGCAGCCGTCGTGAACGGCGCCGGATCCCGCGCGACCAGTGGCTGCCGAGCAAACGGAGGGGCTGATGTCCGGCGGCGACGGCCTCCAGGCGGTCGAACACCTCGTGGTGCTGATGCTGGAGAACCGCTCCTTCGACCACATGCTCGGGTTCCTGTACACGGACGAGGGCAACGTCTCTCCCGCCGGCCAGCCGTACGAGGGCCTCACCGGCCAGGAGACCAACCCGGACCAGAACGGCAAGCTCGTCACGGTCCGCCGCATCCAGTCGACGGACCCCCACCCCTACTTCATGCCGGGCGCCAACCCCGGTGAGGGGTACGGCCCGACCAATGCCCAGCTCTTCGGCACGACCGACCCGCCGACGCCGCCGGTGGCCGGGATGCAGGGGTTCGTGACGGACTTCGCGCGCGTGCTGGACCTGCCTCCCCAGCCGAACCACACCGTCCTTCCCGGCACCGTCCCGGCCGACATCATGAGCTGCCACACCCCGGACACCCTGCCGGTGCTCTCCGCACTGGCCCGCGGCTACGCGGTGTGCGACCACTGGTACAGCTCCGTGCCCACCGAGACCCTGCCGAACCGGGCGTTCTCCTGCGCGGCGACCAGCCAGGGGCACCTGGACGACCACACCCACAACTTCACCTGCCCCAGCATCTTCGGGCGGCTCACCAGCGCGGATGTGTCCTGGCGGGCCTACGGCTACCACGCCGCGCCGATGGTCTCCGGGAACTTCCCCGACATCCACGGCGCCTCCGCCGACCACTTCGGCGTCTTCACCGCCTTCCAGGCGGCGGCCGCGGCCGGCACCCTGCCCGCCTTCACCTTCCTCGAACCCAGTTGGGGAGCCACCGGGAACAGCGAACACCCCGTCCTCGACGTCGCGTTGGGCGAGCAGCTGATCCGGGACGTCTACCGGGCCCTGCGCGGCGGGCCGGCCTGGGGGCAGACCCTGCTCGTCATCACCTACGACGAACACGGCGGCTGCTACGACCACGTCCCGCCCCCCACCACCGCCACCCCGCCCGGCGACGGCACCACCGGCGAACTCGGCTTCGACTTCGAGCGGTTCGGCGTCCGCGTGCCGACCGTGCTCGTCTCCCCGCTGATCGCCCCCGGCACCGTCTTCCGGTCACCCGACGCCGCGGCGCAGCTGGACCACACCAGCGTCCTGCGCACCATCGAGCGGCGCTGGTCGCTGCCCGCCCTCACCGCCCGCGACGCCGCGGCCGCCGACATCGGGGCCGTGCTCACCCTCGCCGCGCCGCGCACCGACGACGTCCTCGCGGGGGTCACCGCACCCACCGCGGCCACCGTCAACCCCGCCGCCGGGGAGGTCACCCACCTCCAGCAGGTCTACGCCGACCTCGTTGCCCGCCGGCTCATCCCGCCCGGCGCGGTCGCCGCGGCCGCCGGCCCGCCACCCGGCGGCTGAGCTCCACAGCTACGGCGAACGGCCGAGCTGAACGGCAACGGCAAACGGCCGGTCGGTCCCAGGACCGACCGGCCGTGTCACTGCGCCCTGCTTCGATGGCCCGAGGAACACGACACCGGCACCACCCCTCCGAGGAGAACCACATGGGCACCTGGGGCAGCGGCAACTTCGAGAGCGACACGGCCCTCGACCACCTGTCGAGCGTCGTCGACGGGCTCGTCACCGAGATCGCCGAGGCACTGGACGGCGATCCCGTCGAGATCGAGCCCGACGAGTACTGGGGCGTCGCCGTGCCGTGCAACCTGGAGCTGCTGCACACCCTCGCCGTGGCCGGCTACGCCTCCGAGGGCCTGCCGGAGGCCGGGGTGGTCGAGGACTGGAAGCGGACGTTCCTGGCCGTCTGGGAACGGACCGTCGACGGCCTGGAGCCCTCCCCGGAGTTCAAGGAGGAACGGCGGACGGTGCTGAACCGCACCTTCGACCAGCTGGCCGACGTCATCGCCCGGCGTGCGACGGACGACCGGTGAGCGGCCGGGGCCGGGGCCGGGACTGTCGGGGCGGGGTGGCACACTCCCCGCCATGAAGATGATCGAAGCGATCGAAACCGTCCTGAAGGCGAACAACTCGGAGTACGAGCCCGGCTTCCTGGGCGAGTTCACGCTGGCCGGGCGGCTGGCGAGCCGCGGGGAGATCGCGGTCTGCGGTCTCGACGGCGGGGACCACTACACGTTCAGCGACATTGCCGACGGGCTGCACGAGGTGTACCTCGCGTACGACTGGAACGACGAGCGGGGCGCCACCGTCTCCGCGGTCGCGCTGGTCGCCGCCGGTACCGGCCCCGAGGCGCTGGTCGACGCGGACTGGGAGGAGGCGTCCGACGACGTCAACGAGCTGAGCGAGAGTGCGTCGGCGATCTGCTCCACCACCCCGGACAACCTGGTGATCGGCGGGGCCCTGCGCCGGTCCGCCGGGTTCGCCGAGGCGGCGGACCCGGCGGACCACGCCACCGCCGCGTTCGAGGCCCAGCAGGAGGCCGGCTCCCGGACCCCGCTGCTGGACGTCCTCGTCGACCCGGCGAGCGGCGCGAACGCCTTGGTCTTCCCCACCTGCGACTTCACCGCGAACAGCATCCTGGTCGGCCGGGACGCGAGTGGTGCGGGCGTCGGGATCTTCTGGTCCAACTTCGACGGGTGATCCGCGACGGGCTGTCGCTGTGACGGCGGGCGTGGCTTCGGCTGCGGCCGCGCGAGGAGGGCGGGCGGCGGATCAGCGGCAGAGGGCCGTGTCCACGACCTGCTCCAGGCGGCGGGTGACGGCGCCGTCCGCCGGGATCTGCGTCACGGCGATGTTGACCGCCCGGCCGTCGTCGGTGGCCCCGCCCCGGGTCTCGAAACCCGGGATGTCCCCGCCGTGGCCCCAGTAGACGCCGCCGCAGGACAGCGGGCGGCTGATCAGTCCCAGCCCGTAGCCGGCGCCGCTGTCCGCGATCGGGACGGTCGTGCGCATCTCGGCGAGCTGGGCCGCCGGGAGCAGGCGTCCGCCGAGCAGCGCGGTGAAGAACTGGTCGAGGTCGGCGTTGGTGGAGATCATCTGGCCCGCCGCCCAGCCCGCCGAGGGGTCCAGCTCGGTGGTGTCGATCAGCGGGCCGCCCGGCTTCTCCTGGCGGTAGCCCTGCGGGTGGGCCTCCCGGATGCTCCGGTCGCCGGTGCCGGGGAAGGAGGTGTGGCGCAGCCCGATCCGCTGGACGATCCGCCGGTCGATCTCCTCGGCGAGGGGGCGGCCGGTCACCTTCTGGACGAGCAGGCCGGCCAGCACGTAGTTGGTGCTGCTGTACTCGAACTTCTCGCCGGGCGCGGAGCCGGCCTTGTGCCGGAAGGCCATGTCCAGCAGCTCGCGCGGCTCGAAGTACCGCTGCTGGAGGGTGGCTTCGTCGATGTCGCCCTCGTAGTCGGGCAGGCCGCTGGTGTGCTGGAGGAGCTGGCGCACGGTGATGCGGTGCCCGTCGATGCCGTCCCCGCGGACGAGGCCCGGCAGGTAGGTCTCGATCGGTTCGTCGAGGCGGACCTTCCCCTCGCCGACCAGTTGCAGCGCCACGACGGCGGTGAAGGTCTTGGTGTTGCTGCCGATCCGCACCTGGCTGTCCTTGGGCACCTTCGCGCCGGTGGCCAGGTCGCCGACGCCCGCCGTGTAGGCCTGGGTGCGGCCCTTGCGGTCCTTGACGGTCGCCAGTGCGGCGGGCAGCTTGTCCTGCCGCACCAGCGCGTCCAGGCCCTGCTGGACGGTGTCGGGCTTGGCGGCGGCGGATGCGGCGGCGGTGGCGGCGGACGCGGCGGTCGGTGTCAGGACACCCGCCGCCAGGACGCCGGCCGCCATCGCCACGGCCACCGAGGCCGCCACGGCGCTGCGCCGCCGGGGGGTACGAAGCCTCTGCCAAGTCTGCTCACGCATACGTCAACTCCTGTGAATCGTAGGGAAACCGAAGGGAATTCGTCGGGAACACGGGCGCTGGGGGCGGTCGACCGCCGGTCAGCCCCGGTGGAACTGCTGCTGGACGCACTCCCGGTACTGCCGGAAGCTGTCGGGCCGGTAGCACGGCTGCGTCCGGTCGGCGTACCAGGCCAGCAGGACGGCGGCCAGGACGGACCCCGCGATCGCGAGGAGCGACAGCACCACGCCCGCGTTGGCCATGCCCCGGCCGGTACCCGTCCGCCGGGCCGTCCGCAGGGCGACGGCGCCCAGCACCAGGCCGAGGACGCCGAACAGGCCGCCGACGACGACGATCGAGGTGACCGCGCCGAGGACCCCCAACGTCAGCGCGGCCACGGCCGGGCCGTTGCGGCGGGCCGGGGGCCGTACGCCGTGGTGCGGGCCGGGACCGGGGCCGGGGTCGTGGTGCGGGCCGGGGGTGGGGCCCTGCCCGGGGGCGGGGTCGTGCCCGGGGGCCTGGCGGTCCAGGGTGCGGACGTCCGTCCGGGGCTCGTCTTCTCGGGTGTGCAACGGCCGTCCTCTCGTCAACTGGCAGGACACGATCCTGACTTCCGGAGCCCCGGGCGCACATCGCGGAAAAGCGGGAAAAGGCCCTCCCTCGATCGGGGGAGGTGGCCGCTGACCTGGCCGGACATACTGGCAGACATGATCAGGGGAATCCGGCCGCTGCTGCGCGGCTCCACGTACACGGGCGCGCTGTTCGCCTACTGCGGCGCGCTGGGGAGCCTCGCGCTGCTGCCGGTCGTGATGGTGCCGGCCCTGGCGTGGCGGTCCGCTCCGTACGGGGTGCAGGTCGTGCTGACCCTGCTGGTCTGGGCGGTGCTGATCGGCGTGGTCGGGCTGGCCCGCACTACGCGCCGGGTGCTGGTCGCGTCCGCCCGCCGACTGCTGGGGGTGGCGCTGCCGGATCCCGGTGCTGCCGGAGCGTCGGGAACGGCCGGGGCGGCCGTCGCCGACCGCTGGCGGACGCCGCTGTGGCTGCTGCTGCACGTGGCCCTGGGGTGGACGGGGGCGCTGGCCAGCGGCCTGCTGCTGCTCGCCGGCCTGTCGCTGCCGGGAGGCTGGCTCGACGGCCGGGCACAACTGAGCCTGTTCGGCCGGTCGGTGTCGGTGGCCGATGGCGGGTGGAGCTGGGCGGTGGCCGTCGTGTGCGTGCTGCTCGCGGTGGCCGGGTGCGCGGCGGTGGCGGCGGCCCTGCGGTGGCTGGCGCCGCGCCTGCTGGGGCCGTCGGCCGCCGAGCGGCTCGCGCAGGCCGCCGAACGGGAGCGCCGGCTCGCCGAACGCAACCGGCTGGCCCACGAGTTGCACGACTCGATCGGGCACACCCTGACGGCGGCCACCATCCAGGCCGCCGTCGCGGGCGAGGTGCTCGACGCCGACCCGGTGACGGCCCGGGCCGCCATGCGCAGCATCGAGGAGTCGACCCGGGCCGCGCTGGAGGACCTGGACTACGTGCTGGGCGTGCTGCGCGAGGAGGAGGCGGGCACCGCGCCCACCCGGACCCTGGCCGACCTGCCCGAACTCCTGGACCGGCTGCGGCACGCGGGCGCCGTGGCGGAGCCGGAGCTGTCCGGCGACCTGGCGCAGGTGCCGGGGACGATCTCCCGGGCGGCGTACCGGATCCTCCAGGAGGGGCTGACGAACGCGCTCCGGCACGGGGCGGGCGGCCCGATCACCGTCCGGGTGGCGGCGGGGCCGGACGCGCTGGAGCTGCGGGTGGTCAACCAGGTGGGGGCGGTCGCGGGGGCCGGGGTGGGCGGTTTCCCGACGTCCGGGCACGGCCTGCCCGGGCTGGCCGAACGGGTGCGGCTGCTGCACGGCGAGTTCGAGGCCGGACCGGTCGGGGGCGGGCCGGCCGGGGACGGGTCGGTCGGGGACGGACCGGCCAGCGATGCGCGCTGGCGCCTCGCCGTCCGACTGCCGGTCCGGGCGGCGGTGTGAGCACCGCGCCCGAGGCTCCCGTCACGCTGCTGATCGCGGACGACGACGCCATCACCCGCAGCGGTCTGCGCACCCTGCTCGGCGTCCAGCCCGGGATCGAGGTGGTCGGCGAGGCCGCCGACGGGGTGGAGGCGGTCGAGCAGGCGCTGCGGCTGCGTCCCGACGTCGTCCTGATGGACGTGCGGATGCCGCGCCGCAACGGGATCGAGGCCACCCGGCAGCTGCTGGCGGAGTCCACCGAGCCGCCGAAGGTCGTGGTGATCACCACCTTCGAGAACGACGGCTACGTCACCGCCGCGCTCAGCGCCGGGGCCAGCGGCTTCGTGCTCAAACGCCTCCCCGTCCGGCAGATCGCCGAAGCGGTACGGGTGGTGGCGGCGGGCGAGGCGGTCCTCTTCCCGGCGGCGCTGCGCCGGATGGTCGCCGCCCGGCCGCTGGACTCCGCCGAGGCCCTGCCGCAGGCGGCGCTGACCGGGCGGGAGGAGGAGGTGCTGCGGCTGATGGCCACCGGGCTGTCCAACCCGGAGATCGCCGAGACGCTGACGGTCAGCCTGGAGACCGTCAAGACCCACGTCGGCAACGTGCTCACCAAGCTCGGCGCCCAGAACCGCACCCACGCGGTGGTGATCGCGTACGAGTCCGGACTGGTGGTGCCGGGCTTCACCGGTTGAGCCTGCCTCACCTGCCGCTCCCGGCCCCTACTAGGCTGGGCCGGTCGGTCGGCTGGACGGCCGACCGGCTGGACGGCCGGACGCGCCTGGGGGAGGAAACGGCACGTGACCTTGTCGGAACACGATCCGCGGGAGATCGGCGGGTACCTCCTGGAGGGCAGGCTCGGCGCGGGCGGGATGGGCGTCGTCTACCGCGCCCGGTCGGTCTCCGGGCGGCAGGTGGCGGTGAAGGTGATCCGGCCCGAGCTGGCCGCGGACGCCGAGTTCCGGGCCCGGTTCCGGCAGGAGGTCACGGCCGCGCGCAAGGTCAGCGGGGCATTCACCGCGCCCGTGCTCGACGCCGACCCCGACGCCCCGGCGCCCTGGCTGGCGACGCTCTTCGTCCCCGGCCCCTCCCTGGGCGAACGGGTCTCCGGCCAGGGCCCGTTGACCCCGCCCGAGGTGCGCAGGCTGGCCGCCGGACTCGCCGAGGCGCTCCAGGAGATCCACCGCGTCGGACTGATCCACCGCGACCTCAAGCCCGGCAACGTGCTGCTCGCCGAGGACGGGCCGCGCGTCATCGACTTCGGCATCGCGCGCAGCGCCGGCGAGACCCAGTTGACCAGCACCGGCGTCGCCGTCGGCACCCCGCCGTTCATGGCCCCCGAACAGTTCCGCAACGGCACGGCGACCACGGCCACCGACGTGTTCGCCCTCGGCTCCGTGCTGGCCTTCGCCGCCACCGGACGCGGCCCCTTCGGCGCGGACTCCTCGCACGCCGTGGGCTTCCGGGTCGTCTACGAGGAGCCGGACCTGGCCGGGCTGGCACCCGAGCTGTACCCGCTGATCATCGGGTGCCTGGCCAAGGAGGCGGAGCAACGGCCCACGGTGGACGGGCTGTTGAGGATGACGGGGGAGGCGGCGAGGGAACGGACGGTCCAGCTGCGGACGGGGCCGGTGGCGCCTGCTCCGGCCTCGGCTCCTGCTCCTGCTCCTGCGACCGTTCCGGCTCCGGTCGTTCCGACGCCCACGGCCCCCAACCCGGTCGCCCCGGCGTCGGTGCCGCCACCGGCGCCGCCGACCGTACCGCCGTACCTGCCGACCGCCCCCTCCGTCGCTCCCTCCACCACCCCCGCCGGTCGATCCCGACCGCGTAAGGCCCTGCTGATCGGCGCCGCCGTGGCCGCCGCCGTCATCGCCGCGGCGGGCACGCTCGGCTACCTCACCTGGCACTCCGGTGCGCCGGAAACCGGGCAGGCCGGGCAGGCCGGGCAGAGCGGGCAGACCGGCCCGTCCGCCGTCGCCTCCGGGGTCAGCTGCGCCCCGGCCGGGCAGGCCACGATCGGCGTGGACGGGATGGAGGGCGCCCTCGTCGAGCGGTGGACGGCGGATCTCGGCAAGGCCTGCCCGGGCAACCGGCTCACCTACAAGGGCCCTGCGGCCCCCAGCGCCGACGACCCGTTCAAGACCGCCAACGCGACCCTCCTCGCCGACGGCGGGCTCGACGCCGCCGGATTCGACACCACGCTGACCGATCAGCAGGCGGTCACCTACGGCAAGCACTGCGCCACCGGCCAGGTGTCCCAGCTCCCGGTCACCGTGGCCCCCGTCGCGGTCGTCTTCAACGTGCCCGGGGTCGTCGACCTGGTGCTCGACGCCCCGACGCTCGCCAAGATCTTCCGGAAGCAGATCCAGTCCTGGAACGACCCGGCGATCAGGGCGCTCAACCCGGCCACGGTGCTGCCCGGTTCACCGATCGACGTCCGGATCCCGGCCGGGCTGTCCTGGTCCGCCTACGTGTTCTCCCAGTACCTCGGCAAGGCCGCGCCCGCCGACTGGCCGTACGAGGTGGGCGCGGTCTGGGACTCCGAGGCGAAGGCCCGGCCGGGGGCGACCGAGGCGAGCATCCCCGGCGCCGTCGCCGGTGCCCAGGGGTCGATCGGCTTCGTCCCGCTGCGGGACGTCGGGAACCTCCACGCGGCCCGGGTGCGCACCGGTGACTCCGACGCGGCCCCGAGCACCGCGACCGCCGGCACGATGGCCGCGATCGGCACGGCGGAGACCTCGGGCGGCAAGGTGTCGGTCAAGCTCGACTACCAGAAGCCGGTCAAGGGCGGCTATCCGGTGGTCGGCTTCGGCTACCTCGCCTTCTGCGGGAGCGGCGGGAACTCCGCCGTCGTGGCGGGCCTCGCGTCCTACGCGGTCAGCGGCCCGGGCCAGGCGAGCGGCGAGTCGATGAAGTACGGCACGCTGCCCCCGGCAGTCGTCCAGCAGGTGCAGGGGGCACTGGCCGGGCTCCACGCCCAGTAGCGGCGCCGGAGGCGCGCCCGGTCGGCCACAGCGCCGACCGGGCGCGCGCAACGGATCCGCCGGGGTCGCTACTCCTCGACCCGGACCTTGTCGGCCTGCAAGCCCTTCTGGCCCTGGACGGCCTCGAAGGAGACCTTCTGGCCCTCCACCAGGGACTTGAAGCCGGTCGACTCGATCGCCCGGAAATGCACGAACAGGTCGGGGCCGGACTCCGGGCTGATGAACCCGTAGCCCTTCTCGTCGTTGAACCACTTCACGGTGCCGTTCTGGCGCTCGGCCATGCCTACTCCTCGGGGTCGGGGCGCGGTGCCGTCGCGTGATCCTCTCACGGAGGGCGCGTGAGTCGACACGAAGAGTAGTCGAGCCGCCCTAGGTGTGCCGGGGTCGGAGCGCCGCCGAGGCGGCGACGAGGAGGTCGCGGAGGGCGGTGGCGGCGGGGGAGGGCGCGGCGGGCGTGAGGACGACCTGGTCGGCGGTGGTCGAGGGGCCGGTGAGGGGGATGACGTGCAGCCCCGGAGGCCGGTGGTCGAGGGCGGACTCGACGGTGATGCCGATGCCGGTGCCCGCGGCGACGTGGGCGGCGATGGCGTGGACGCTGTCGGCGGTGCGGATGATGCGCAGGTCGGCTCCGCTGATCCGGAAGGCGGTGAGGAGGCGGTCGCAGAGACCGCTGTTGATCTGGTGGGGCCAGGTGAGCAGGCCGGTGGTGGAGAGTTCGGCGGTGCTCAACTCGGCGTGCCCGGCCAGAGGATGGGCCTCCGGGACGAGGGCCATGAAGCGCTCGGTGGAGAGCACCCGGGCCCGTACGCCGGTGATGCCGCCGGTGGCCCAGCCGATGCCCAGGCCGATGGTCTCCGCGCGGAGGGCGGCGACCAGGGCGGTGGTCGGCATGGCCTCCGGCACGATCGTCACGTCGGGGAAGCGCTCGCGCAGTTGCGGGAGGCAGCGCAGCAGCAGCTGGTGGCCGGTGTACTCGGCATGGCCGACGACGAGGGTGGTCCCGGTCCGCTCACCGGCGGCGAGCGCGCGGCCGCGCTGCTGGAACCCGCGCAGCTGGGCGAGGGTGGCATGGGCGTCGGGGAGCAGGGCCGTGCCGAGCTCGGTGAGGGAGACCCGGCGGCTGGTGCGGTCGAACAGTCGGCCGCCGAGGGTGTGCTCCAGGCGCCGGACGGCGTCGCTGACGGTGGGCTGCCCGCGGTGGAGACGGGCGGCGGCGCGGCCGAAGTGCAGCTCCTCGGCGACCGCGACGAATGCTTCCAGTTCGATCCTGTCCACCGTCCCACGGTAGCGCGACCGGCCCGGCGATCGATCGGTGCCACCGATCGCTGCATGCCGGAGTTCGGCGTTGATGCCGGACCGCGCACGGGCTGAGATGGGAGGACAAGCAGCGCAGTCGATCGACGAGAACGGTGAAGAGACATGGCAGTCAACGGTGTTGAGTCCGGCCGGGCAGTGCCGGCGGTCACGGTCGGCGTGGTGTTCCACTCGGTGCACGGCCACACCCGGGTGCTGGCCGAGCACCTCGCCGCCGGCGCCCGGCGGGTGCCGGGCGCGGAGGTGCACCTGGTCGAGATCCGGGCCGAGGACGTCGACGCGGGCCGCTGGCACGACCCGGAGGTGCTGGCCCTGCTGGACCGCTCCGACGCCATCGTGTTCGGCAGTCCGACGCTGATGGGCAGCGTGTCGGCGGTGTTCAAGGCGTTCATGGAGGCCGCGTTCACGCCGTTCGTCACCCAGAGCTGGAAGGACAAGCTGGCCGGCGGGTTCACCATGTCGGTTTCGCAGAGCGGCGACAAGCTCGCCGTGCTGGAGCAACTAGCCGTCTTCGGTGCACAGTTGGGCATGCAGTGGATCGGCGTCGGCGACATGCCGGGCAACAACTGGAGCGGCGGAAGCCGGGACGACGTCAACCGGCTGGGCTCCTGGCTGGGGCTGATGAGCCAGAGCAACGCCGACCAGGGGCCGGAGCACGCCGGGTCGCGCGGGGACCTGGCCACCGCCGAACGGTACGGCGAGCGGATCGCCCGGCTGGCCCAGCGCTGGGTGAACGCGGTGCCGTACGAGACGACGCGGATGACGGAGCACGAGGCCCGTGCGCTGTCGGCGATCCTGCGGGAGGCGGGGGTGGAGGTGCCGGGTGTGCCAGGTGCGTCGGGTGTGCCGAGTGCGCCGGGTGTGCCGGGTGTGCCGGGGGTGCCGGGGGTGCCGGCGGCGGGCTGAGGGGGTGGGCTGAGGGGGTGGGTCGCCGGGGCCCGGGGCTGGCGGCTGGGTGGCTGTTGGGCTCCCGACGGTGGATCCGATACGGTTGCATCGGAATGTCCCGGGGTGGAGCCCGGAGGCGGGTGGAATCGGGCGGAGTCGGAAGGTGCGTGGCGGATGCCCAAGCAGGTCGACCACGAGGAGCGGCGCCGACGGATCGCCGACGCCGTCTGCGCGCTGATCGACGCCCAGGGCCTGGAAGGCGCGACCCTGCGGGACGTCGCCACCCGTGCCGACGTCTCCATGGGCGCCGTCCAACGCTGCTTCCGCAACAAGGAGGAGATGCTGCGGTTCGCCCTCGGCCACATCGGCGCACGCGTCACCGAACGGGCCCGGGGCCGACTCGTCGCCGGCCCCGCCCAGTCCGCCGCCAGCACGGTCGGCCACGTCGTCGGCGAAGTCGCGCTGCTGCGCGAGGAACACCGCGCCGAGGCCCGGATCTGGCTCGCCTTCCTCGCCGCGGCCGCCGTCAACCCCGCCCTGGCCGCCGACCTGCGGGCCGGCTACACCGACCTGGAGGGGCTGCTCGCCCGACTCGTCGCCGAGGCCGCCCCCGCCCTCGACCCCCGGCGCGAAGCCCGTACGCTGCTCGCCCTCGCCGACGGGCTCACCGGACACGTCCTCATCGGCCACCGGACCACGGCCGAGGCCGAGGAACTGCTGCACGCCCACCTCGCGGGGCTGTGGCGGGAGCGTTAGGCGTCTCCGTCGGCTGGCTCCGTCAGCTGGCTCCGCCGGGCGTCTCCGCCTGGTGTCCCTGCCGGGTATCTCCGTTGCGGGGGTGGGGCTTTGCGGCGAGGATCCTGTTCGTGCCCGACTCCTGGTCCGAACTGACGCCCTATCCGAAGATCCCCGCGAAGGGGCGCCCCGACGCGCCCGGCAGCCGGGAGTGGACGGCGGCGGAGAAGGTCCACGGCGCGCACTTCGCCGTGGTCTGCGAGGGCGACGCCGTACGGGCCGCCAAGCGGCGCGACCTGCTCGGGGACGAGGACCTCGACGCCTTCTTCGGCGTCAGCCGGATCTGGCCCCGACTGCGCGTCGCGGCGGGCCGGTTCGCGGCGGCGGTTCGGGCCGGCCGGGGCGGCGACGCCGTCGTCACCGTGTACGGGGAACTGGCCGGCGGCCGCTACCCCCACCCCGGGGTGCCCGCCGCCCCCGGGGTCGAACCCGTGCAGACGGGCGTCTGGTACGACCCCGGACTGCGCTGGCTGCCCTTCGACGCCACGGTGGAGACCGCCGACGGCCGCTGCTGGCTCGCCGACCGCGAACTCCGCTCCGCCGCCGACGCCGCCGGGCTGAGCTGCGTCCCCCTGCTCGCCCGTGGCCCGCTGAACACCCTCCAGGACCTCCCCGCCGCCTTCCCCAGCCGGGTGCCGGCCCTGTTCGGACTGCCCGAACTCGCCGACAACCTCGCCGAGGGCTACGTCCTCAAGCCCGCCGGCGAATGGCGCGAGTCCGGAGCGGCCCGCCCGGTGCTCAAGGTCAAGCAGAAGGCATTCGCCGAGGACGGGCGCTACGACGGCGCCCGCCCCTACCTCCCCCCGCCTGAGGGTGCCGCCGGCGTCCCCGCCTGGCTGCTGGTCCAGGCCTCCGCCCTGCTCACCCCCGCCCGCGCGGCCGCCGCCGTCAGCAAGCTGGGCCCGCGCACGGCTCCGGACGCGGTCGCGGCGGAGATCGCCCAGGATGTCACCGACGAACTCGCCGAAGCCCTCGGCGGCTTGGAGCCGGCCACCGCGTCGGCACTGCGGGACGTCCTCCGGCCCGCCGCCGATGCCCTGGTCCTCTTCGACGCCCAGGGTCGGGCGCGGCGGTGGGGGCGGGGGCGGTCCTGAACGTACGTCCGTGTGATGCGCGGATGGGACGGGCGTCCGTGTGATGCGCGGATGGGACGGACGTCCGTCTCGGAGGCGCAATGGGACGGACGTCCGTCCCAGGCTCCCGCTGGGACGTACGTCCGTGTCAGACGACCAGCCGCACGGTGCGTCCGTCCTGGACGTCCAGTGGGACGGACGTCCGTCCCAGGCGCTCGCCGGAACGTACGTCCGTATCAGACGGCCACGCCGGACACCCGTGTGAAACGCACGTCCGCGTAAAACGCACGTCCGTGTGCCCGCCCGCCGCCGGGGCGCGCGCCGTCCGCTGTGCGCCGGTTCCGCGCTGCGCGAGGGGTTCTCGGGAACGGGCTCTTATTGTACTGTCCGTCTAATAAGGCGGGTGAGCGGGAACCCGCAGGGGCAGGCACCAGGAGGCAGCCATGGCTCTCACCCGGCAGACGCCGGCGGACCGGAACGGCCACGGGGCGGCGGAACACGGCCACACGGCGGCCGACGACGACGTCTCGAAGCGGCTGCTGGAGTCGGCCGCCACCCTCTCCTACGACCCGATGACCGAGATCGACTGGGACGCGCCCCTCCCCGAGGAGCACTACGGCCTCAACCCCGAGTGGAGCACCCTCTACGGCACCCGGCTGTGGGACGAGATGACCGAGCAGCAGCGGATCGCGCTCACCCGGCACGAGGTCTGCTCGATCATGAACACCGGCATCTGGTTCGAGATGATCCTCCAGCAGATGGTGCTGCGCGACCAGTACCTCAAGAACCCCGCCAACGCCGAGTTCCAGTTCGCGCTCACCGAGATCGCCGACGAGTGCCGCCACTCCATCATGTTCGCCCGCGCCTGCCAGAAGATGGGCGTCCCCGCCTACCGGCCCAACAAGGTGATCGCCCAGGCCGGGCGCGCCTTCAAGGCCCTCGCCAAGGGCGAACTCGCCTACGGCGGCATCCTGGTGGCCGAGGAGGTGCTGGACGTCATGCAGCGCGACTGGATGCGCGGCGAGAACGTCCTGGAGATCGTCCGCGGCAGCTCCAGGATCCACGTGGTCGAGGAGTCGCGGCACATGAAGTTCGCCCGGCAGGAGATCCGCGAACGGGTGCGCCACGCGGGCCCGGCCCGGCGCCGCGCCTCGGCCACCGGCATCGCGATCGGCGCGTACGTCATCGTCAGCAGCATGGTCCACCCGGGCGTCTACAAGGCCGTCGGGCTGGACGTCGCCCGCGCCCTCGACGAGGTGAAGGGCAACGAGCACCGCAAGGCGATGATGCGCAACAGCTCCCGGCACCTGATGGCCTTCCTCGCCGAGACCGGGCTGATCACCAGCCGTTCGGCGGCGATCTACCGCCGCGTGCACATGCTCTGACGATCCGTCACCCACAGCGAGGACCCACCCCGGCCATGGCCTACGCGATCACCCGGACCTGCTGCAACGACGCCTCGTGCGTGTCCGTCTGCCCGGTCAACTGCATCCACCCGACCCCGGAGGAGCCGGAGTTCGGCACCACCGACATGCTCTACATCGACCCGCAGGCGTGCATCGACTGCGGGGCCTGCGCGGACGCCTGCCCGGTGGACGCGGTGTACCCGGTCGACCGGCTGCGCGGTCCGGACGTCGTCTTCGGCGACCTCAACCGCGACTGGTACCGCGACCACCCCAACGACCACGCCTGGGGCGCGCCCGGCTTCCCGCGCAGCCTGCCGGGCGAACTCGGCACCCTGCGGATCGCCGTGGTCGGCACCGGTCCCTCCGCCGGGTACACCGCCCAGGAACTGCTGCGCTGCACCAGCGCCGAACTGACCATGATCGACCGGCTGCCGGTCACCGGCGGCCTGCTGCGGCACGGCGTCGCCCCCGACCACCAGTCCACCAAGCGGATCGCGGAGAGCTTCGCGAGCGTCTTCCACGACCCCCGGCTGCGGGTGCACCTCAACCTGGAGGTCGGCACCGACGTCACCCACGAGGAACTCGCCGCGCACCACCACGCGGTGGTGTACGCGGTGGGCGCGGCCGCCGACCGGAGGCTCGGCGTGCCCGGTGAGGACCTGCCCGGCAGCCTGCCCGCGACCTCCTTCGTCGGCTGGTACAACGCCGACCCGACGGTGCCCGCCGACGCGGTCGAGCTGTCCGCCGAACGGGTCGTGGTGGTCGGCAACGGCAACGTCGCGGTGGACATCGCCCGCATCCTGCTCACCGACCCCGACCGACTCGCCGTCACCGACATCGCCGACCACGCCCTGGCCGCGCTGCGCCGCAGCCGGGTCCGGGAGGTCGTGCTGCTGGCCCGGCGCGGGCCCGAGCAGGCGGCCTGGAGCGCACCGGAGTTCCTGGCGCTGCGCCGGCTGCCCGGTGTCGAGCTGGTGGTCGAGGACCACCCGCAGGTGCGGGCGGCGATCGAGGCGGCCGCGCCGGACTCGCGGGCCGCGCTGCTGGCGGGTCTGCCGCTGGTGAGCACCGGGGACGCGGGCGGCGAGGGCGGCGAGGGCGGCGAGGGCGCGCAGCCGGGGCCGGGCCGGCGGATCGTGCTGCGCTTCCTGTCGACCCCGGTGGAGCTGGCCGGGGCGGACGGCCGGGTCGCCGGGCTGACGGTCGAGCGGACGCGGCTGACCGGGGACGGCGTGCCCGACGGGACGACGGGGGAGCGCGAGACCCTGCGGGCCGGGCTGGTGGTGCGCTCCATCGGGCACCGCGGCGTGCCGCTGCCGGGGCTGCCTTTCGACGAACGGACCGGGACGGTCGCCCGGCGGGGCGGCCGGGTCGTCGACCCGGCAACCGGGCAGGCGCTGCCGGGCGCGTACGTGGTCGGCTGGGCCAAGCGCGGGCCCTCCGGCGGGATCGGGGCCAACCGGGCCTGCGCGCGGGAGACGGTGGACGCGCTGCTGGACGACGCGGTGGCCCGGGTGCTGCCGGAACCCCCGGCGGGGCGGGCGGAGTTCGAACGCCTGGTGCGGCGGCGCCGGCCGGACGCCGTCGGGTTGAAGGAGCTCCGCGCGGTGGACCGCGCGGAGCGCGAGCGCGGTGCGGCGCAGGGACGGCCGAGGGTGAAGCTGGCGACGGTGGCGGAACTGCTGGCGGCGGGCCGGCGACGCTAGGGCCCGTCCTACGGCCTTCCGGAGGGGCCCTGCGCAGGGGGCGGCCCGCTCCGGGAGCCGCCGGTCGGCTCCACGGTCCTGCCGGTCGGCTCCACGGCCGTGCCGGCATCGGAGCCCTCCGGGTAGAACTGCCGTGCCCAGCGCCGGAACAGCCCGATCGAGCGCTCCCCGGGCACCAGTCGCGGCTGCGCCAGGTAGCGCTTGTGGGCGAGCACGGGCCGGTCCTGCTTGATGATCCGGACCGAGGCCTGGAGTGCCAGCCAGGACGCCGCCCGGTCCACGGCCCGCGCCGCGCCGACCCCCGGCACCGGTACGGTGGCGGTCACCGCGAAGCGCACCAGGGTGCGCCAGGGCGCGAGCGGTGTCGGCAGCACCCACACCAGCAACGAGCTGCCCAGGTCGGGGAGTTCGGCCGTCAGCCGCATCATGCCCAGCCCGGCCAGGGTCACCGGCTGGTCCAGGCTCACCGCGCCCAGGCCCGGGAACCGGGTGGTGGTGCGCTGGTGGACGGTGAACAGCGGGCCGTCCGGCTCCGGTGGTGCGCTCTCGCGGGTGTCCAGGCCGTGCAGCACCGCGACGTGCCGGAAGTCGACGCTGTTCTCCATCACCTCCTGCGGGTGGGAGAGCAACTCCCCGCTCCACCAGGCCAGCGGCCGCACCCCGACCGCCGGCGGCAGCTCCCAGGCGGGCGCGGCGCCGTCCGGCCCGCCCTCCGGCCCGTTCCCCGGCCCGCCCCGCCAGACGAACAGCGCGCCGTCCCGCTCGACCAGCCGGCGCCGCGCCAGCTCGCCGCGGAACCGGGTGCCGTTTGGGGAGCCCGTGCAGGAGCCGTCCGGGGCGAAGGCGAAGCCGTGGAACGGGCAGACCAGCTCCTCGCCCCGCACCCGCCCGCCCGCGCCGAAGTGCGCGCCCAGGTGCGGGCAGTGCGGCCCGATCGCGCGCACCGCGCCCCGCCGCGTCCGGTACAGCACCACGTCCTCGCCCATCAGCCGGGCGGTGCGGACCCGGCCGGGTGGCAGGTCGCGGGCGCGGCCCACGCAGAACCAGCCGCTCGGGTACGGCAGCGGGGCGGAGTGCTCGGCCATGGCGGTCACCTCGGTGGCTTGACGGCGGTGTGGACGTACCAGGCGATGTGCTCGCGCACCGCGTACATCTCCACGGTGGAACGGAGGTTGAGCCAGCGCGCCGGGTCGCCGAGGCGGCGCAGCAGCTCCCAGGGCAGCCGGAAGTACGCGTGCACCGCCTCGGTGGTCGGCAGGTAGTAGGGCGTCGCGTCCAGCGACTCCTCGACCTCGAAACCGGCCCCGGCGAGCAGCTGCGGCAGGGTGCCCGCGTGGTAGAGCAGGGCGCCGGTCATCGCCATCGCGTCCAGGTACGGTTCGAGCAAGGCCCGTGCGGGTGCGGGTAATTGGTCCACCGGGCCGGTGCTCATCGGGCCGAGCAGCACCAGCCGCCCGCCCGGGCGGAGCACCCGGTGGAACTCGGCGAGCGCGCGGGCCGGGTGGTAGGAGTGGACGAGCGTCTCCATCGAGTAGGCGCCGTCGAACCCGCCGTCGAATCCGCCGTCGGGGAAGGGGAGTTCGTGGTAGTCGCCCCAGTGGAAGTCGGTCCGGTCGGCCAGCGCGGCGCGGGCGCTCAGCCGGCGGGCCTCGGCGAGGTGGAAGTCCAGGACGTCGACCCCGGTGACCAGCAGCCCGAAGCGGGTCGCCATCGCCCGGGCCACCACCCCGGCCCCGCAGCCCGCGTCCAGCACCCGCGATCCGGCGGGCAGCGCCAGCTTCTGCCCGAGCACGTCCTGGAGTTGGCGCTGGGCCCGCCACAGCCGCCACTTGGACTGGCCGGGCTCGGTCCACCCCCAGTGCCGGGCGTTGCGCGCCACCCGGGTGTAGAACCACCGGCTCCCGGCGCGTCCGTACACCCGGCGCAGCGCGGTGAGATCGAGTTCCTGGGCGACCATGCCGTCACGCTAGCGGCGGGCCCGTCACCCCACCCGGCGGCGCCACGGGCGGTTGCGCCGCCGGGAGGGTTCGTACGGTCGTCGGACGGGCTGATCAGCCGACCAGGGTGGCGCGCAGCCAGGGCACGATCAGCCCCATCGCCTCGCCGAAGCGCGAGATCGCGCAGTGGCCGGTGTCCGGGACGAGTTCGACCCGGGTGTCCCGGCGCCCGGTGAACACCAGGGTGTCGTGCTGGGGGACGTGCACGTCGTCCGCGCCGTTGACCACCAGCATCGGCCCGTTGGCGTCCCGGTCCAGCAGCGGGCGCAGGTCGAAGGCGGCGAACGCGTCCTCGCGGGCCGTCGGGCCCGGCATCGCGTCGAAGCCCAGGGCGTTGCCGACGATGCCGTCCATGCCGAAGGCGAAGCCGCGGCCGCGCGCGAAGGACCGCTCCACCGGCCCGCCGAGCACCACCGCCGCGTCCACGGCGCCGGTCAGGCCGGTGCGGGCCGCGTAGTAGCCGCCCATCGAGATGCCGAAGTGGCCGACCCGGCCGCCGCCGAGGGTACGGGCGAAGGCGATCAGGCCCTCGATCACCTCGGCCCCGCCGTCCGGGGTCATCGGCAGGTGGGCGGTCTCGCCGGTGCCCGCCAGGTCGAACAGCAGCAGCCGCACCGGCAGGGCGAGTGCCAGCTGCTCCCACATGCCGTGCAGGTCGGCCTTCCAGGAGTCCACCCCGCCGCTGGCCAGGAGCACCGGCGCGTCGGCGGGCAGGCCGGGGGCGGCCATCAGGTGGACGGGCAGGGAGGTGGTGCCGCCGCGGTACGGGACGGTGACGGTACGGCGCTCGAACTCCACCGGGAAGCCGGGGGCGGCCAGGACGTACTGCTCGATCTGGCGGGCGAGCGCGGTGCGCTTGGGGGCGTCGGCCAGCGAGGGGAACTTGGCCCAGCCGTACGCCTGGGCGGCCTCCCGGTGCCGTCCGGCGGCGGCGTGCCGGGCGGCCAGGGCGGACCACTCGTGCACCCAGCCGCCGGGCCGGTCGGGCCACATCTCGGTGACGGCGGCGCGCACCGCGTCCACCTCGGCGGCGGGCAGGCCGAGGGTCATCTGGGGGTGGCGCTCGGCGAACAGGTCCTGCGGGTCCAGGGGCCAGGTGAAGGACATGGTGGTGCCTCCCGTGCTGCTGGGTCTCTCGACGTTCCGGTTCTTAAGGCCGGAACTCTTGCGTTAGTGACTATGCGCCTGGCGGACCGTAAACGCAAGTACTCCTGCGTTAAGCTGGCCTCCGAGCCGAACGAGGGGACCGCCGCATGACCGAGCAGGAACCGGAACCGGAACCGGAGCCGATCCGCCGCCGCCCCGGCGGGCGGGCCGCCCGGGTGCGCCAGGCCGTCCTGGCCGCGGCCATGGAGGCCCTCGCCGAGGGCGGTCTCGCCCGGCTCGGCATCGCCGACGTCGCCGCCCGCGCCGGGGTCAACGAGACCACCGTGTACCGGCGTTGGGGCAGTCGGGAGAAGCTGGCGCTGGACGCCATGCTGACCGCCAGCGACGAGGGGATCCCCGTCCCCGACACCGGGGCCGTCCGCACCGACCTGGCCGCCTTCGCCCGCGCCCTGGCCGACTACACCGCCACCCCGCTCGGCCGTGCCGTCGTCCACGCGGCCGCGCACAACTCCGACGACCCGGCCCTCGCCGAGTCCTGGCAGGCCTTCTGGCAGACCCGCCTCGACCGGGCCGGCGTCATCGTGCACCGGGCCGTCGAGCGCGGTGAACTCCCGGCCGGCACCGACGCCCGCCTCGCCCTGGAACTGCTCTGCGCCCCGATCCAGACCCGGGCCGTGCTCGGACACCGCTCGGTCGACCCCGACCTGCCGGAACGGCTCGCCGACGCCCTGCTGGACGGGCTGCGCGCGCGGGCCTGACGGGCGGGTCTGACGCGGGTCTGACGCGCGGGCCTGACGGGCGGACGCGCAAGGGCCGGTGACTCCAGGGGAGTTCACCGGCCCCTCGCCGAGCAGCCGAGAGCCGATCAGTCGAGCAGCCGGGCAGCCGGGCCTCAGGCCGGGCCGGCCGCGCCGTGCAGGATGCCGCCGCCGTCCCGGCCGCGCAGGGCCAGCGCGGCCGGGAGGACCGCCGCCGGCAGCGCGACGGCCGCGCAACAGGCGGCCAGCACGCCCATCACCGTCCACGGCACCAGCACGGGCGTCGGGCCGACCAGCGCGGTCAGCGCCGTCCAGGAGCCGCCGACGCTGATCGCCGTGCCCAGCCCGCCCAGCAGGGCACCGGCCGTCACGCAGAGCAGGGTCTCGACCGCCACCGTGCGCAGCACCTGGCCCCGGGTGGCGCCGGCCAGCCGCAGCAGGGACAGCTCCCGCCGCCGGTCGCCGGTCGTCATCACCAGCGAGTTGGCCAGCGTGATCACCGCGTAGCCGATCGCCAGGCCGAGGATCATCAGCAGGGCGTTCCAGGAGTCCCGCGCGGTGCTGTCGGTGGCGGCCGACCAGACCTGCTCCGGCGTTTCGAGCCGGGCGCCCAGCCCGTCCACGGCCGTCCGCAGGGCGGCGGCGGCCTGCGCGCGGTCGGCGCCGGGCGGCAGCCGCAGGTCGATCCGCTCGGCCAAGGCCGGCCCGCCGACCCCGCCGACCCCGCTGGTGACGGCGTCGGGGTCGGTCACCCAGGCCTGGACGGCCTCGGCGCCGGTGCCCAGCAGGGCCGCGACCCGCAGCTCCCGCGGGGTGCCGTCGGCCAGCCGGACGGCGATCCGCGCGCCGACCGCGGGCGAGCCCGGCCAGGTGCGGCTGAGCACGACCGAGCCCGGGCCGAGGTCGGCCAGCGAGCCGGCGACGACCGGGAGCCGGTCGACGGCGGCCAGCGCGGCCGGGTCCGCCGTCGCGGCGCGGAAGGGCACCAGGGCCTGGCCGTCGTCCACGGCGGCCATGAGCGAGGTCGGGGTGATCACCGCCGCCCGCACCCCGGGGACGGCCCGGACCCGGTCCGCCACGGTCCGGCTCAGCCCGGGGGTGCCGGCCGGCACGACCACCAGGTCGGCGGCGGACAGCTGGGTGCGGGTCTCGGTGACCTGGGCGCGGTCGATGGTGTCGATGCTGCCGACCAGGCAGCCGGCGAAGGCGACGATCAGCACCACCGGGGTGGTGGTCGCGGCGGTGCGCCGGAAGGCCGTCAGCGCACTCTGCCGGGCGGTCGCCCAGACGATGCCGCCGCCGTCCTCGACGGACCGGCCGCGCAGCCGGGCCACCAGTGCGGGCAGCGCCGTCAGCAGCCGGATCGCCGGCCCGGCCAGCACGGCCGCCAGCAGCACGCAGCCGGCCACGATCGGCAGCAGCAGGGCGAGCGCGTCGGCGACGCTCGCCGCTGCGTCCGGCCAGCCGCGGGCGGTCAGCGCGAGGGCGGCGATGCCGCCGCCGAGCACCAGCAGGCCGCTCGCCCAGCGGAACGCCAGGGCGGCGCGCGAGGTCCGCTCGGCGTCCGCCTCCGCGAGCGCCTCGCCGGGGCTGATCAGGCCGGCCTTCACTGCGGAGGACAGCACGCCGGTGAGCGCGGTCAGCAGCCCGATCGCGCCTGCGACGAGCAGCCCCCACCCGGTCACCGGGACGGTGAACCCGTCCGGCACCAGGTCGTGGTCGACCAGCCAGCGGCCGGCCGGCGCCGCCCCGACCGCGCCGAGCGCGCACCCGGCGGCGGAGGCCAGCACACCGACCACCAGCGCCTCCCGGAGGACCAGGGCGCGCAGCTGGCGGCGGGTGGCGCCGATCAGCCGCAGCAGGGCGAGTTCGCGGCGGCGCTGGGCGATCGACAGCGCGAAGGTGCCGCCCACCACGAACACCGCGGTGCCGCCGGAGACCGCGGCGGACAGGCCGAGCGGCGTCTGCACGCCGTCCAGCCGGGCGGCGACCTCGGCGTGGTGCGGGTCGGCCTGGGCGCGCTCGGCACCGGTGAGCACCCGGGCCACGCCGGCCCCGCCGTTGGCCTCCACGGCCCGGCGTACGGCGTCGGCGGGGCCGAAGGCGGCCAGCGCGCCGACGGCGGGGCTGAACCGGGCGGCCCGGGCGTCGGTGAAGAAGACGGCGTGCTCGAAGGCCTCGGCCCCGGTGACGCCGGAGACCGTCGCGGTGTGCGGGCCGTCGGCGGTGACGAACCGGACCGACCGGCCGATCTGCTCCGGGCGGCCGCCGCCGAGCACGACCTGGTCGTCGGTGGCGGGCGCGGTGCCCGCGGTGAGCCGGTAGCCGCCCAGGGCGGCGCTCGACCAGGCCCGGCCGACCTGGTCGCGCGGGCCGTCCGCGAGTTGGGCGTAGAAGGTGTGGTCCTCGACCGTGCGGCCGGTCGCGGCCACGGCGGCGAGCAGCCCGGCGGGCAGGCCCGGCTGGGCGGGGACCTGGGTCGGTTGGACGTCGCCGCCGCCCGCGGGCGTGAAGTCCACGTTCAGGTCGGCGATCACCAGCACCGGGGCCTCGGAGAAGCGCTGGCGCCCCTGGTCCGGGACGCCGACGGTGGCCGAGATGACCAGGAGCGAAGTGGCCAGCAGGGCGACGCCGCAGGCCAGGGCGACGAAGCTGCCGACGAAGGAGGCCCAGCGGAGCCGGACGGAGGCGAGGGCGAGGCTCAGCATGCGAGGGCCTCCGGGGTACGGGCCTCCACCGGGTCGGCCTCCACCGGGTCGGTCTCCAGCGCGGTCATCCGGGCGGCGACCTGCTCGGCGGTCGGCCGCTCCAGGGAGCCGGCCAGCCGTCCGTCCCGGAGGAAGAGCACCCGGTCCGCGGACGAGGCGGCGACCGGGTCGTGGGTGACCATCACCACCGCGCGGCCGGGGTCGTCGGCCATCCCGCGCAGCAGGGTGAGCACCTCGCGGCCGCTGCGGGTGTCCAGCGCGCCGGTCGGCTCGTCGGCGAGCAGCACCGCCGGGCGGGTGATCAGCGCCCGGGCGATGGCGACCCGCTGCTGCTGGCCGCCGGAGAGCTCGCCCGGCCGGTGCCCGGCCCGGTCGGCGAGGCCGACGGCGGCCAGCGCGGCGGCCACCTCCGCCGCGGCGGGGCGGCGGCCGGACAGCCTGGCCGGGAGCGCCACGTTCTGCGCCGCGGTCAGCGCGGGCAGCAGGTTGAAGGACTGGAAGACGAAGCCGATCCGCTCCCGGCGCAGCACCGTCAGCTCCTTGTCCCGCAGCCCGCCGAGCACGGCACCGTCCACCCGCACCTCGCCCCGGTCGACCGCCTCCAGCCCGGCGGCCGCACGCAGCAGCGTCGACTTGCCCGACCCGGACGGCCCCATGACGGCGGTGAAGGTGCCGAAGGGGAACCCGACGGTCACGTCGTCGAGCCCGACGACGGGTTCGGGCCCGCGCCGGTAGGTCCGGCGGACGGAGCGGAGTTCGACGGCGAGGTCGGTGGCGGGGGCGGCGGCGTTCATGATCCCCATCCCACCGCCCGGGGCGGGGGCGGCTCAATGGCCAGGGGTTCACTTCCGGGGGTACAGCCAGCTACACCCCCTCGCACCACCGGCGCTTCAACCGCTCCCAGCGCTGCGCCTGCTCCGGGGTCAGGGTGCCGCGCAGGTCGGCGAGTTTCAGGAGCTGGGCCTCGGCGTCGGCGCCCAGGGGTTGGGCCTCGGCGCGGTAGTGGTCGGTGAGCAGGGCGTCGAGTTCGGGGCGGGTGAGGGCCGGGTCGAGGCGCTGGGCGAGCTTGGCCATGTTGCGGTAGGAGCCCTGGAGCAGGAACGGCGGCTCGGTGCGGGCGCGGTCGTCCTGGGCGGCGGAGGCGAGGTAGGCGCGGTTGACGGCCAGGACGGTGCCGCGCAGGTGGAGCAGCCCGGCCAGGACGGCGGTCATCCGCTCGACCTCGGCGGCCGGCCAGGCGCCGGTCAGGGTGCCGCCCGGGGTGCCGCCGGCGCGGGCGAGCAGGGTGTCCAGGTCGGTGCGTTCGGCGGTGGCGAGCGGGGCCAGGTGGGGGCTGGCGGGCAGGGCGTTCTCGACGAAGCTGAGCGCGAAGAGGTCCTCCCGGCCGGCCACGGCGTCGCCGAGGTTCCACACGTCGGCCCGGTTGGCGAGCATGTCGGGGAGCCGGAAGAGCCGGCCGGACTCGGTGTACGGGTTGGCGGCCATCACCACGGCGAAGCGCTTGCCGCGCAGGTCCCACTCGCGGGCCCCGCCGTCCGCGACGCCGTCGATCCGGCGCTGGGCGTCGCACAGCGGGATGAAGCGCTGCAGGAACTCGGGCGAGGTGTGCTGCACGTCGTCGAGGTGGAGCAGCACGTTGTCGCCGGCGTGCAGGGCGAAGTTGAGCTTCTCCAGTTCGCGCCGGGCGGCGGCGTCGGGGGCCTCGGCCGGGTCCAGCGAGGTGACCCGGTGGCCGAGTGCCGGGCCGCTGACCGAGACCAGCAGCAGGCCGAGCCGCTCGGCGAGGTACTCGACCAGGGTGGTCTTGCCGTAGCCGGGCGGGGAGACCAGCAGCAGCAGGCCGCTGCGGTCCACGGGGCCGCCGGGGCCGGCGGTGCCGAGCTGCTTGGCGAGGTTGTCGCCGATCAGCGGCAGGTACACCTGGTCGATCAGCCGGTTGCGGACGAAGCCGTTGAGCGATGCGGGCCGGTACTGGTCGAGCCGCAGCCGGGCGTGTTCGGCGGCCAGCAGCTCACCGCGCAGCCGCTGGTAGGCGCGGTGTCCGGGGACGTCGACCGCCTCGAACCCGCGGACCCGGGCGAGCAGTTCGTCCAGGCGGAGGTCCAGCGCACCGCCGCGCAGGCGCGGGTGGTCGCCGAGCAGTCCGGTCAGCCGGGTGCCGACGGCGCCCGCGGCGCGGCGGCGCGGCAGCGTCGGGCAGAGCAGTACGGCGGCGGCCTCGGCGAGGTCGCCCGGTTCGGCGTCGGAGGCGGCCGACTCCAGCCAGGCGGTGGCCAGTTGGTGCCGTACGGGGAGCAGGGAGGGGTCCTCCGGCAGGGCGGTCAGGGCCTCGGTCAGCCCGGCGGACTCCGGGGCGGCGTGGAACTTCTCCAGCAGTGCGCGGGCCCCGGGGGAGTACGTGAACTCCGGTGTCTCGGAGGCGAGTTCGGCGACCAGGTAGGCCCCGGCCGGTTCGGCCTCGGCGCCAGCGCCAGTGCCGGCCCCGGCCGCGCCCGGGCCGGACCCGGTCGGGGCGAACTCCGCCACGGCGGACGACAGTTCGGCCGCCAGTGCGGCCAGCGCCGGCACCGCGCCGCCGTACGCCTGCCGGGCGAGGCCCAGCGAGCGGGCCCGGGTGTGCCAGACCAGCCGCTGCCGTTCGTCCGCGCCGTGCGCCCAGTACAGCTGGGCGGCCGCCCGGGCCGCCGCCGGGTGCCGCAACAGGCCCGCCTCGGCGCGGAGTTCGAGCAGGGCGCGGAGCACCAGCGCGGCGTCGTGGTCGTGCACCCCGCGCTGGTAGCCCTCGTCCGGGCGCCGTTCGGCGGCCCGCCGGACGTACTCCAGCAGGTCGCCGTCGGGTTCCCCCGGCTCGGCGGCCAGCAGCAGGCTCGCGGCCAGGTACTCGGCGCGGTAGAGCGCGGGCGTCTCGGAGGGCAGCGGCCGGTCCCAGTACCGCTCGGTGGCGGCGAAGGCCGGGTCGGTGACCGGGGCGCGGTAGTCGGTGCCGGTGAGGGTGAAGGCGGGGCGGCCCCGCCAGGGCAGCAGGGTGAGTTCGGGGCGCTGGGTGGTGACCGCGAACAGGTGGCGGCCCAGTCGCAGGGTGCCGGGGCCGTCTCCGGCGAGCTCGGCGCGGTCGCGCAGCGCCCGGTGGGCGCGGCCGCGCGCGGCGCGCAGCCGTCCGGTCAGCTCCTCGGCCCGGACCCGGTCGCCGAGGGCGGTCAACTGTCCAGCGAGGTCGCGGAGTTTGACGGCCGTCGGGTCGGCGGCGAACGCGGCCTCGATCTCCTCGAGAGTGCCCAGGGCGGCCAGCCGCCGGTGCAGGGTGTCGAGGATCCGTTCGGCGGAGGCGGCCAGCCGGTCGGCCCGCCCGGCCCGCTGCTCCAGCAGGTGCTGGCGGCGGGCGGTGAGGGCGTCGTGGATCTCGGTGCGGCGTTCGGTGAGCTGTTCGCCGAGCGCCGGGTCGGCGTCGGCGAAGCGGGTCTCCAGCTGCTCGATCCGCAGCAGCAGGCGGCCGAGCCGGTCGTCGCAGGCCTCGGGGGTGTCGGCGGCGGCCAGCGCCGCGGTGACGGCCTGGGCGAGCAGCGCCGTCTCGGCGGCGAACTCGGCGGCGGCCTCGCGGGTGCGCAGCTCGCGGCGGCGGACGGTCAGCGTGCTGCGGGCCCGGTTGAGCAGTCCGAGGACGTCGGCGAGCCGGTCCAGGATGGCGGTGCGGGTGGTGGCGTCGGCCAGGTCGAGGGTGCCGACCAGCTCCGAGACGGTCTGCAACGCCTCGCTCTGCGCCGTGAGTTCGAGGCCCAGCGGCTCGGCCTCGGCGGCGGTCGCCAGCGCGGCGCAGCGCTCGGCCAGCTCGCCGGCCCGGCGCCGGTGGGGCTCGAAGGCGGCGGGTTCGGCGAGCTGGACCACTGCTCGGTCGGCGGCCTCGGCCAGCCCCTCGGCGAGGTGCTCGGCCAGCGCGTCGATCCGTTCCGCCCGGGCGCGCGGCAGGTCCCGCAGGGCCTCCACCCGGCCCTGGGCGCGGCGCAGCGCGGCCAGCCGGTCGACCCATTCGGCGGCGTCGGCGATGGTCTCGCCGCGCGCCGTGCGCAGCAGGCCCTCGACGTGTTCGGCGGTCTCCTCGGTGCGGGCGGCGGCGTGGGCGGTGAGCTGGGCGACCGCCTCGTACTCGGCGATCACCTGCCGGGCGGTGTCGCGGATCTCGGCGAGTGGTGCGGCGAGGTCGCCGAGGCCGCTCTGGCCGAGCCAGTGGTGTCGGTCGGCGGTGCGGGTGCAGGCGGTGAGCACGGCGTGGTGCCCGGCCGGGGTGTCGGCGCCGGCCGCGGCCAGCCGGGCGAGGGCGAGGCAGTCGGCCAGGCCGCGGACCAGGTCGGCGTTGCCGATCCGGGCCAGCGGGCCGGTGCCGGGCGGCTGTTCGGCGGCGTGCCGCTCGCTGGTGAACGGGCTCTGCCAGAGCTGGACGGGGTGCAGCCGGGTCGGGCCGTCCTCGGCGGGGCGCAGCGCGATCAGGGTGCCGTCGTCGAGCAGTGCGTAGCCCTGGCAGGCGAGCGGGGCGGCGGCCTCCTGGCGGACGGAGTTGTACGGCTGGAGCAGCGCCCGGCCGTCGGTGGCGGAGCGGAACTCGTACAGCAGGTCCTCGCCGTTGGGGGAGAGGACGGTGCGTTCGTAGGCGAGGCCGTCGACCGGCTGGTCGAAGGTGCGCACGGTGCCGTCGGCGAGGTGGCAGCCGCCGGGGAAGGCCACGCCCTGGTCGGCGGGCAGCCGCAGGCAGGCCTGGCCGAGGGCGTCGATCCGGGTGACCCGGCCGGTGGGCAGGTGGACCACCAGGTGCCGGACGGTCTCCTCCTGGTACGGGCGGACCCGCACCAGCAGCAGGGTGGCGAGCCGGGCGTGGGCGACCTGGGCGTCGGCGAGGGTCTGGAGGGCCTCGGCGAGCGGTTCCCGGTGCAGTTCGCGGCCGTCGGGGGTGGTGAGGGTGAGCCGGCCGCCGTCCACGCCGAGGTGGAGTTCCCCGGCGAGGTCGGCGCGCGGTGCGGTGCCGGGGGCGGCGGGCAGCTGGTCGTCGCGGGTGAGCGGGGTCCAGTCGAGCTGGCGGCCGTCGGCGGGGGTGTGGTCGCGTTCGCCGCGGCCGTCCTGGTAGGTGGCGCGGTCGTCGTCGAGGCGCCAGCGCAGCACCCGGACGTCGGTGGCGGCCGGGCCGGTGCGGAAGACGGCGAGCAGCCGGCCGCCGACCGGGCGCAGCCGTTCCAGCCGGGCGTCGCGGAAGTAGCGGCGCAGGTCGGTGAGGTCCTGGCGCAGCCGGGGGTCGTCCAGCAGGGTGCCGTCGGCGGGGGAGAGGTCGTCGGGCCGGTGGAGGGAGAGGAGGTCGGTGAAGTCCTCGGTGCCGCCCTCCGCCTCGGCCGGGCGGGTGCCGAGCAGCAGTCGGCCGCCGACGGCGGTGAGGTCCTGCGGCAGGCAGGCCCGGGCGGTGGTGAGCCGCCCGGTGCCGGTGAGCCGTAGTTCCCCGCCGCCGAACTCGGCGACCCGGCGGGTGTTCAACGCCTCCGCGCGGTCGGCGAGTTCGGCGGCGGCCCGGGCGAGCCGGCCACGCAGGACCTCGTAGCTGCCGGCGTCGGGCCGGGCGTCGTCGAGGGCTTCCACGGTCATTCCCCTGGTGTTCGGCGGGTGTCTGCCTGCTGCTGCTCGGCGGGTGACTACTTGCTGCCGTTCACGGCGGCGCCGGTGAGCGCCCCGATCGGGGTCTCCGCGATGCCCAGCTTCCGTGCGGAGTCGAGCAGTTGGCGCAGCTGTCCGGCCTGCTCGCCGCCGCCGCCGATCAGCTTGAGGAGCAGCGCGGACACCGTCAGGTTCTGCACGTCCGCGGTGGAGACCGAGGACAGCACCCGGGTGAGGTCCTTGGTGAAGTCGGCGCTGCCGTCCAGCCAGGGCCCGGCCAGGGCCTGGGCGGTCTGCGAGTGGCCGACGAAGGCGTCCACGCTCTTGCCGGCCGTCACCGACTGCACCAGCCGGTCGAAGAAGACCGAGTCCCCGCCGACGATGTCGATCTTGGCCTTCTCCAGCCCGGCGGCGACCAGCGCGGCCTGCGCCTCGGCGATCTGCCGCTGGGTGTCCAGCCCGGCCAGGCGGACGTCCTTCTCGGCGGCCAGCCGCAGCCGGTACTCCTCGTGCCCGCGCGAGGCCTCGTCCAGCTTGGCCATCGCCGCGGCCTTCTCGGTCAGGCCCTCGGCCTCGGCCTTGAGCTTGGCGCCGACCTCCAGCGCGCTCGCCCTGGCCTTCTCGGTCTGCACCACGGCCTCGGCGCGGCCGACCTTCTCCACCGCGGCGGCCTCCTGCTCCCGCACCTGCACCCGGGCCAGGCCCTCGGCGGCGGCCTCCGCCCGGACGCCCTCGGCCAGCTTGACCTTGGCGGCCGCGTCCAGTTCGGCGGCCTGCTGCCGGGCCTCGGCCAGCACCAGCGACTCGCGGGCCTTGTGCGAGGCGGCCTGCTCGGCGGCCTCGGCGGCCTTGATGTCCTTGACCAGCTTCTCCTGGGCCTCCGCCTCGGCCTGGATGACCACGGCCTTGCGCATCCGCTCGGCCTCCTCGACGGCCCGCATGGTCTTCACGGCCTCCTCCTGCTCGGCGACGGTGCGCTCGACCGCGACCCGCTCGCGGACCACGTCGGCGACCTCCCGGCGGCGGGACTCGACCTCCTTCTGCTTGGCCATCACGGCGAGTTCGGTCTCCCGCTCGCGGCCGACGACCTCCAGCAGGCGGTCCTTCTCGATCCGCTCGTTCTCCACCGCGATGACCCGCTCGCGGTTCTTCTGCGCCACCGCGACCTCGCGGGCCTGGTTCTCCCGCTGCACCCCGAGCACCTCCTCGGTGCGCAGGAAGGCGGTCTGGGCGGTGAGCCGCTCCTCCTCCTGCACCCGGGCGATCACCGCGTCCTCCTTGGCCCGCAGGGTCTCGATCTCGCGGCGCTGGCGGATCTCGGCGTCGGCCTGGCGGCGCTCCAGCTCCAGGACTGTCTCCCGGGCGTCCACGTTCTGCCGGGTGATCTCCTTCTCCTCGTTGCGCTGGTACTCGTTGGTGCGCACGTGCTCGATCGCGGTCAGCTCGGTGATCTTGCGGATGCCCTGGGCGTCCAGGATGTTGTCGCCGTCCAGCTGGCTCATCGGGGTCTGTTCGAGGTGGTCGATGGCCGCGTCCTCGAGGGTGTAGCCGTTGAGGTCGGTGCCGATGACCGCGATGATCTGGTCCCGGAACTCGTGCCGGTGGGTGTAGAGGTCGGTGAAGTCCAGCTGCTTGCCGACGGTCTTGAGCGCCTCGGCGAACTTCGCCGCGAAGAAGTCCTGGATCGCCTGCGGGTCGCTGGCCCGGGCGGTGCCGATCGACTGGGCCACCTTGACGACGTCCTCGACGGTCTTGTTCACCCGGACGAAGAAGGAGATCCGGATGTCCGCCCGGATGTTGTCCCGGCAGATCAGGCCGTCCCGGCCGGCCCGGTGGATCTCCACCGTCTTCGCCGTGATGTCCATCAACTCGGCCTTGTGCAGGACCGGCAGGACGATCGCCCCGGTGAAGGTGACGTCCACGCTCTTGGTGCGGGAGACGATCAGGGCCTTGCCCTGCTCGACCTTCTGGAACAGGCGCCCCACGAAGAGCAGCGCGGCGAGCAGGATGAGCAGCACGACGGCGATGAGTACGCCGAAACCCACGGCGATGGTGTCCATCACGGAGTCCTTTGACGGGATGGTGGTGCGAAGTGGTTGGCGGGGAAGCTGTGCTGACGAGGCGTCAGAGGCCCGGCGGGGACGGGTCGAACGGCGCGACCAGGAAGTGCTCGCCGTCCGCGTCGTAGTCGTAGATCAGTGCGGTGCGCCCGGCGGTGAGCTCCGGGTCCGCCTGCGGGGTGCGGACCTGCACGGTGGCGGTGGAGCCGTCCCCGGCGGTCACCTCGGCCTGTCCGAAGTCGGCCGTCACCCGGCCGGTGCGGATCACGCAGACCCGGCCGACGAAGTCGCCCCGGGTGACCGGCCGGTCCTCGGGGAACAGCCGCCGCAGCGGTCGGACGAGCACCCGGGTGCCCGCCCAGGAGGCGACCAGCGCGACGACGAACACGCCGCCGCGCGCCGGTGCCCCGGAGGTGAGGACGGTGCCGGACAGGCTGACGAACCAGGCGAGCGCGACCAGCAGCGACACCGCCACCGTCGCGGGCACCCCGCCCAGTCCCAGCGCGTCCAGCACGCCCCCGTGGTGGCCCGTGCCGTGGGCTCCGTCGGCGGTCCCCCCGTCGGCGGTCCCCCCACCGGCGCCGTGCCCGCCGGACGCCCCGTGGGCCACGTTCCCCCCGACACCGTGCCCCCCGGCACCGTGTCCGACGTGACCCGCCGGGCCCACATGTCCGGCGTGCCCGGCACCCAGGTGGTGCCCGACGCCGTGCCCCCCGTGCACGGCGTCGAACCCCAGGCCGCCGATCAGCATCAGCAGCCAGTACCCGACGACCACCACCAGCGCGAAGCTGAACAGCGCCGTCGGAAAGGCCAGCGCGGCCGCGAAGAAGTCCCCCGTCCCGGCCATGCCCCCCGCCTTTCCCCCGGCACCGGGCATCGGCGCCGCAGAGATCATGGCAGCGGGCGGGGCGTTCGCACATTGCCAGGATCCGGCAATCTTTACGGCCTTTTGACACCCTGGTACGCGCGCTGCCCGTGACACTGTGACGGTCGGGCAACAGAACGGACTTGAGCAGGTCACCCGGGGTTTCGGCGGGCCGGGAGACGCGCCGCGGAAGGCGGGGCGCGGGAGCCCTACAGCGGCTGTTCCGGCCAGTTCAGCAGCCGCGCGCCCATCGCCGCCGTCTCCAGGGTGAAGCGCTGCAACGCGTCCGAGGGGTCGTAGCCCGTGAGCGCCTTGATCCGCTCCAGGCGGTAGCCGAGGGTGCGCACGCTCAGCCCCAGCCGACGCGCCGCCTCCGCGTTCACGTACGCCGCCTCCGCCTGCACCGCGATGGTGTCCAGCAGCGGACGGGCCCCGCCGCGCGCCTCGGTCAGCGGGCCGAGGACGCTGCGCACCAGGTCGGCCATCGCGGCCCGGTCGCGCATCAGCACCGGGAACACCAGCAGCTCCTCGGCCTTCAACTGGCAGGCCGACAGCCCCAGTCGCTGCGCGTAGTCCAGCGCGTCCAGCGCCTCGTCGTAACTGCGCAGCACCCCGCTCGCCCCCGAGTGCCGGCGGCCGGTCGCCACCCGCAGCACCGGCCGGTAGCCGGGCCCGGGGCGCAGCGTCAGTTCGGCGAAGGCCTCCAGCACGGCCCGCTCGGAGTCCGGGGCGATGCAGACCAGCCGGCCGTCCTTGCTGGCGAGCAGGACGTCCCGCTCGCCGAAGCGCCCGGTCAGCTCCCGCTCCACCCGGTGCAGCATCGGGTGCACGTCCGCGAACGGTTCGTCGCCCACCGCCACCGCCACCGTGTAGGCGCCCGCCAGCCGCAGCCCGAACCGCTCCGCGCGCTCGGCGAGCAGCCCCAGGTCGCTGCGGCCGTGCAGCAGGTCGTCGATGAACTCCCTTCGGGCCGCCTCCTCCTGACGGACCGCCAGGCGCTGGGACCGCTCGTGGCCCTCGCCCAGCGCGGCCAGCGCGGCGTCGGTGGCGGCCAGCACCGCGTCACCGGTCCGGCGCAGCTCGCCGACACTGCTCGCGGCGGCCGTCCCCGGCAGCGTCTGCCAGGCCCGCCGGGCCGCCGCCAGGCAGTGCGAGACCACCTCGCGCAGCCCGTAACCGGCCTCGGCGCACTGCTCGCCGAGCCGGCGCAGCGCCTCCAGCTCGTCCCGGCGGGGCAGGCGCCCGGTGCGGGAGGTGTCGGCGAGCAGGGCGAGGTACGCCTCGGCCAGCTCGTTCGGTATGTCGCACTCGTCCGTCTCGTTCACCGTTACTGCCAACCCCCGTGTGGCCTGCGATTTCGGCGCTGAACGTTATCAGGATCCATACGCCCGGGAGCCGTTCCCGCTACCGCTCGCGGAAGTGCAGCACGAAGCGCGCGCTGCTGCCGTCGATCCGGCGCCGGACGTACAGCGACGGCGTGCCGTCCGGCGTGCAGCTGACCCCCTCGCGGACCAGCAGCGGGGTGCCCGCCGGGACGCCCAGCAGCTCGGCGTCCGCGAGGTCCGCGCCGATCGCGCCGAAGGC
Source organism: Kitasatospora sp. NPDC059160 (assembly GCF_042755465.1). Classification (NCBI taxonomy): domain Bacteria; kingdom Bacillati; phylum Actinomycetota; class Actinomycetes; order Kitasatosporales; family Streptomycetaceae; genus Kitasatospora; species Kitasatospora sp. NPDC059160. The sequence continues at coordinate 73,315 of NZ_JBHZCN010000028.1, forward strand.
CCGCCAGTCGTACTCCAGCTCCACCCCGGCGGCCCGGGCCAGGTCCAGCACCAGGTTCCCGGCGTGGCCGGGCCGTACCAGCTCGGCGGGCAGCGGACCGAACGGCACCCAGTAGCTGCACGCGGCCCGGGCCCGGCCGCCGAGGCGGATCACCGAGTCCAGCCGGTGCAGCTCGCCCGGCGCCCGGCCCAGCTGGCGGGCCGCCTCCTCGTCCTCGGCCGAGCCGGTCACCGGCGGGGCGGCCACCACGAACTCGCCGTCGCCGCGACCCCCCGCCGGCACGGCCTCGTGCACGCTGCCCAGGTCGAAGCGCTGGCTGCGCGGGTCCACCGCGATCGAGACCCGGACGGCGGGCGGGCGGACGAAGGTGCCCACGCCCCGGCGGATCTCCACCACCGCGGCCCGCTCCAGCTCCGCGACGGCCTGCCGCACGGTCAGCCGGTTCACGCCGAACTCGGCGCTCAGCTCCGGCTCGCTCGGCAGCCGGGCGCCTGCGGGGTAGCCGCCCGCGTCGATCCGGTCCTGGAGCCGGCGGGCCAGCCGGCGGTAGACCGGGGTGTTCGGGCTGTCGGGGGGAGTGCTCGGAAGGTTCTCGGGAGTGCTCGGGGGAGTGCCTGGGGGAGTGCCCGGGGGGTTCGTCGCCACGGACCGATCCTACGAAGCCGAGGGCCCCGCCCCGGGTCGCCGTGGCGGGCCGGCGGCGGTGGGATGGAGGGGTGCCCCGCGCCCGCCGGGGGAATTGGACATCTAGACGTCTAGATGTCCTACTGGACGTTCAGCCCTCCCGTGTGCGGCTTCACCGAAAGGCCCTCGCATGTCCCTGGTCAACTTCCGCGACTCCGCCGTCCTCAGCGACCCGGAGGGCCTGCTGATCCGCCCCGGCGTGCTGTACCGCTCCGCCCAGCCCTTCCCGGCCGCCGACGAGGCCGTCGTCGCCCAGCTGCGCGCCTGCGACATCCGCACCGTCGTCGACCTGCGCGACCCCCGCGAGACCCGGCCCGACGACTGGGCCGCCGCCGAGGCCGCCGGGATAGCCGTGGTCGCCGCCCCGGTGAACCCGGCCACCGACGCCCTCACCGCCCACATGGCGACCATGACCACCGCCGCCGACCTCGGCGAGTTCTACCTGCTGCTCGCCGAATCCGCCCCCGAGGCCGTCGCCGCCGCCGTCGAGGCCACCACCCGCCCCGGCGCCGTCCTGCTGCACTGCGCCGCCGGCAAGGACCGCACCGGCCTGCTCACCGCCCTGCTGCTCGACCTCCTCGGCGTCCCCGCCGACCGGATCGTCGAGGACTACGCCCGCACCGCCGAGGCCCTCCCGCAGATCTTCGCCAACCTCGCCGAGCGCCACCGCACCGCCCTCAACGACCGGGGCACCGCCACCCGCGTCACCGACTCCGAGGGCCGCACCCTCACCATCCCCGCCCCGCTGCTCCAGGCCCCGGCCGAGGCGATGTCGGTCTTCCTCGGCCACGTCCGCACCCGTCACGGCGGCGCCGAGGCCTTCCTCCCCGCCTGCGGCGTCCCGGCCGCCACCCTCGCGGCCTTCCGCAGCAAGGCGGCGGTGCCCGCAGCCCCCGCAGTCTGACGGGCCAGGGCCGGGGCCGGGGCCACCGGAGGGGGCGTCAGACGTCCCGGCGCCGCACCACGACCACCGTCACCGCCACCGAGACGACCGCCCACGCCCCCATGGTGATCCAGGAGTCCAGCACGCTCGGCGCCCACTTGCTGATCGTGGTCGAGGAGTCGGGGTTGTAGGTGAGCAGGTTGACGGTGTCCATCGGCAGGTGGGCGCCGATCTCGTGCAGCCAGCGGTAGCGGTCCCCGCCGAACATCAGCGGCAGGATGAAGAACAGCAGCACCAGGGAGACGATCGAGGCGGTGGCGTGCCGCAGCACGGCGCCCAGGGCCATCCCGATCAGCGCGCAGACCGGCACGATCAACGCGTAGGCGAGGACGGCCTGGAGGCTGACCCCTTCGGTGATGGAGAGCCCGACGTGCCGGGAGGCCAGCATCGCGTTGCCGCCGAAGAAGGACACCGTGGACACCACCGCCCCGGCCAGCGCGGTGATCCCGCCGACCAGCAGCACCTTGGCGGCGATCACCCCGCGCCGGTCGGGCACGGCCGCGAAGGTGGTGCGGATCATGCCGGTGGTGTACTCGCCGAACACGGTGATCGCGCCGAGGCTGCCGGCCGCGATCGCCATCAGGTAGCAGGCGGTGCTGCTGAGGCTGTGGTAGAGCGCGTCGTACCGGTACGGCGGGAAGCCGGGCATCGGCCGCGGCGGGTGGTCGATGTACGTCAGGTCGGAGTGGACGGCGTTCAGGTTGATCCCGATCGCGACCAGCGAGGCCAGCGCCAGCACCCAGTACGTCGACCGCAGCGAGCGCAGTTTGATCCACTCGGCGGCGAGCAGGTCGGTGAACCGGGGCGCGGGTTCCGTCGAGCGGGCGCTCTCGGTGCGGATCAGGGTCGTGGTGCTCATCGGCTCTCTCCTGCCAGGTACTCGACGCTGTCGGCGGTCAGGGACATGAACGCCGACTCCAGGGACGACGTCCGGGTCGCCAGCTCGTGCAGCACCACGCCGTGGCGCAGCGCGAGTTCACCGATCCGGGCCGCGGCCATCCCGGTGACGACACCGAACTGCGGCTCCGACAGGCCGACTTCGGCCCCCTCGGTGCGCAACATGGGCACCAGTTGGGCGAGTTCCGGTGCCCGGACGGCCACGCTCGACTCCGCGTACCGGGCCGAGAACTCACCCAGGCTCTCGTCGGCGATCAGCCGGCCGCGGCCGATCACCACCAGCCGGTCGGCGGTGTGCTCCATCTCGGCCATCATGTGGCTGGAGACGAAGACGGTGCGGCCCTCGTCCGCGAGGCGGCGGAACAGGCCGCGCACCCAGAGCACGCCCTCGGGGTCGAGGCCGTTGAGGGGCTCGTCGAAGAGCAGTACGGGCGGGTCGCCGAGCAGGGCCCCGGCGATGCCCAGGCGCTGCTTCATCCCCAGCGAGTAGCCGCCGATCCGCCGGTCCGCGGCCTTGCCGAGGCCGACCTCGGCGAGCACCTCGGCCACCCGGCCGAGCGGGATCCGGTTGCTGCGGGCCAGTGCGGACAGGTGGGCCCGGGCGCTGCGGCCGCCGTGCACGTCCCCGGCGTCCAGCAGGGCGCCGACGTGCCGCAGGCCGCGCGGGCGGCCGGCGAACGGCACCCCGTCGACGGTGACGGCGCCCGCGGTGGGGGTGTTGAGGCCCAGGACCATGCGCAGGGTGGTGGACTTGCCCGCGCCGTTGGGCCCCAGGAAGCCGGTGACGGTGCCCGGCCGGACGGTGAAGGTCAACTGGTCGACGGCCGTGGTGGCGCCGTACCGCTTGGTCAGTCGCTCGATCTCGATCACGGGGACAACGCTGCCGGTCGGGGGCGTGATCGGGCATCGGGCGGCGGGCCACAACCGGGAGCGGCGGCCCCCGCCCCGGGGATTACGCCCGCGGGCCGATGCGCCGTCCGACGGCCCGCCGCTACCATCGCGTCATGATCACCGAACCCCGCCCGCCGCTGCTCAGGCGCCTGCCCGCGGGCGTGTGGGTGGCGGCGTTCTGGACGTCCATCGTGGTGTTCCGGTTCTTCACCCGGGACAACGAGTTGAGCCACCTGTTCAATTACGACGGCAACACCGAGGACATGGCCCTGGTGGTCACCGCCGTGGTCACCACGCTGGTCGCCTTCCTGCTGGTGCGGCTGCCGCTGGCGGCGGTCGCGGTCGCGCTGGCGGGTGGCGTCTTCTCGCTCGGGATGTGGACGGTCACGGCGACCGCGCCGGTGCAGTTCCTGATCGCCGAGGCGGTGGTCGGCTACTGCGTGGTCACCCGCTCCCGCCTGCTCTCGACGATCGCGGTGGCGATGCCGCTGACCGTGCTCGCCACGCTGTTCGCCTGGGGCGCCGTCAACGGCTACCCGGTGAACCCGTACGCCTACCTGGGCATCGCCGCGACCGTCCTGATCGCCTGGCTGATCGGCAACACCGTCCGCCAGGGCCGCGCCCACACCGAGGCGCTGCGCGGCCGCGCCGCCGAGCAGGCCGTCACCGCCGAACGGCTGCGGATCGCCCGCGAGTTGCACGACATGGTGGCCCACAACATCGGCATCATCGCGATCCAGGCGGGCATGGGCAGCCGGGTCATGGACACCCAGCCCGCCGAGACCCGCAACGCGCTGAACGCCATCGAGGCCACCAGCCGGGAGACCCTGGCCGGGCTGCGCCGGATGCTCGGCGCGCTGCGGCAGGGCGAGGGCGAGTCCGCACCGCTCGAAGTGGCGCCCGGGCTGGACGAGTTGGAGCGGATGCGGGAGAAGGCGGCCGGCGCCGGGGTGCGGGTCGCGCTCAGCCGCAGCGGCGAGGCCCGGGCGCTGCCGCCCGAGGTGGACCTCGCCGCCTACCGGATCGTCCAGGAGGCGGTCACCAACGTGGTCAAGCACTCCGGCACCCGGGACTGCCACGTCACCGTCGCGTACGCGCCCGAGCACCTCGCCGTCACCGTCGTCGACCTCGGCGCCGGCACGCCCACGGCCACCCCCGGCACCGGCTACGGCCTGGCCGGGATGCGCGAGCGGGTCGCCCTGCTGGACGGCGAGTTCAGCGCCGGCCCGCGCCCCGGCGGCGGCTTCCGGGTGGCCGCCCTGCTGCCGCTCCCGGCCGTGCCCGCCGGGAGCCCCGAACCGACCCCCCTGGAGGTGGGACCGTGATCCGCGTCGTCCTGGTCGACGACCAGCCGCTGATCCGCACCGGCCTGCGCGTGCTCATCGCCGACGCCCCCGACCTGGAGGTGGTCGGCGAGGCCGGCAACGGCGCCGAGGCCGTCGACGTGGTCGCCCGACTGCGCCCGGACGTCGCCGTGATGGACATCCGGATGCCCGGCATGGACGGCATCGAGGCCACCCGCCGGATCCTCGCCGACCCGGACCTGCCCACCCACGTGCTGGTCCTGACCACCTTCGACGACGACGACTACGTGTACGGCGCGCTGCGCGCCGGGGCGAGCGGCTTCCTGGTCAAGGACCTCGCCCTGGAGACCATCCTGGACGGCGTCCGGGTGGTCGCCGCCGGGGACGCCCTGCTCGCGCCGGGCATCACCCGCCGGCTGATCGGCGAGTTCGCCGCCCGCCCGGACACGGCCGCCCGGCCGCGGACGTCCGCCGAGGGCATCACCGGGCGCGAACGCGAGGTGCTCACCCTGGTCGGCCGCGGCCTGTCCAACACGGAGATCGCCGAGGAACTCACCATCAGCGTGGCCACCGCCAAGGCGCACGTCGCCCGGCTGTTCACCAAGCTGGGCGCCCGGGACCGGGTCCACCTGGTCATCCACGCCTACGAGTTCGGGCTCGTCGCGCCCTCGTGACGGTGCCGCCCCGGTGGCCGGCCCCGGACAGCGCGAAGCGCCGGGGCGGGCCCGCACAGCCCGCCCCGGCGCTTCCCCCGTACCGGATCGTCAGGGCACAAGACCCCTCCGGCCCGTCCGATCCGTCGGTCCCGTCAGCTCCCGAGCTGCCCCACGCTGCTCGGGGGACGGCGTTCGGAGGTGTTCAGGCGACGTCGGTCGGTCCCCGACCGCTCAGTGCCCGACCGCTCAGTGGACGATCGCGTGCGAGATCTGGCACCCGCTGACCGCGTTCGACCAGGTCCCCTGCATCGCGAACGAGCCGGTCGCGAAGGCCACGTTCTGCGAGCCGCCGGTGCCGCCGACGCCCTTCCAGGCGCACTTGTCGGCGTTCTCCGAGCCGGAGGAGTCGGTCCAGCCGCCGGCCGGGTTCTGGTCGGTGACCGTCTCCGCGTACTCGTGGCCGAACACCATGGTCACGCCGTCCAGCAGGCCCGCACTGCCGCTGTTGACGTAGTTCTGGCCGCAGGAGGTGCCCATGTCGGTCACGTACGGGTCGTTGCTGAACGCCACGTCGCCGTAGGGGGAGGTGGCCGCGCCGCCGGTCAGCGTGGTGTCGCCGTTCCAGTCGTGCCAGGCGCAGAAGTTGCCGGTCGAGGTGTTGAACCCGTCCGGGTGGGTGCCGGTCGGCGAGAGCACCACGTACTGCACGTTGCGGTTGGCGGCCGCGGTGGTGTTGCCGAAGTGCCCGGCGGCCTTGATGGCCTCGTTGGCGATCTGGTTGCCGGTGGCCTGGCCCGGGGCGGTGGCCGAGTTGTCCACCCAGACCCCGGCCAGCGCGCCGCCGGTCGGGTAGCCGACGTGCGCGGCGGTGGAGCCGCAGGTGGTGGCGCCCTTGGCGACGCCCTCGCAGTACTGGGTCATGACGCCGGACCAGGTCTCGCTGTTGGTGCCGAGGCCCTTGTACAGCTGCTGCGCCCGGACGGCCTCGCCGGACGGGTCGCCGGACAGGGTGGTGTAGCCGTTGGCGTCGGTGCCCGCGGTGCCCCACTGGGAGCCCCAGAAGACCACGTACACCTTCGGGGCGCCGGTGGTGACGCCGATGCCGTCGACCCCGCCGCCGTACTTGAGGTTGGTGGTGCGGCTCGCGGCCGCGGAGGCGGCGTTGGCGTGCTCGGCGGCCTCCTTGGTCGGGACGGTGCCGTGCCGGTACGGGTGGGACTGCCCGGCGAACTCGCTGCCCGGCTGGTCGGCCTGGGCGGCCGGCGCGGCGGCGAAGCCGGTGGCGGCCAGCGCCAGCGCGCTGAGCCCGGTCAGGGCCCGGACCCGTGCCCGGCGGGAAGTGGGGGAGATGCCCATCGTGAGGGTTCCTCTCTCATGCCGACCGCACGCCGGTGGGGGCGCGGCGACACCGTGGGGGACAAAGGGGGAGGAGCGACGACGGCAGGCCGGTGTCCACCGACCGCCCGTCAGGGACGGTCGGTGAAACGGGGATGGGGGACCGGTTCACTGCCGACGGCGGGAAGCAAAGCACCGCCGCGGAAACCGGGTCAACGACGCCGGGAGTAAGACCAGCCCCAAGAGCGGCCCCGGACGAGGTATTGAACGTCAAAAACCCGCAGTTGACAGGTGGTTGACGCGCTTGACGAAGACATGCCTCAACAGTTGAAGGGGCCTTCTACACCGTATGGCGGCCCGCCCCGGCCCGGCCCGCCGTCCGGCTCAGCGCTGCGCGCCCTCGACCTCCGGGTCTTCCGTGCCCTGGACGTCGGTGCCCTGGACGTCCGCGCTCTGGAGCTCCGTGCCCCGGACCTCCGTGATGCGCATGATCCGCCCGTGCGAGTCCAGCACGACGTCGTAGGCGTTGCCGTGGCAGCCGTACGGATCGGCCGGGTCGCGTTCGGCCAGGCAGTCGTTGAGGTGGGTGACCAGTTCGTCCAGGTGGACGGGCCGCGCGCTCTCCCCGCGCGGGCGGTCGATCAGGGTGGCGGTGACGCCGGCCGCCGCGAAGCCGTAGTGGACGGGCGAGCCGGTGGCCTCGTAGCGGGGCGGGGTGCAGGCGAACCGGGCGGGCTGGGCGGTGAGTTCGGCCGGGTCGGCGGCGACCACGACCAGCACCTGGTGGCCGGGCCGCAGGGCGGGCGCGGTGCACTCCGGGGCGGGGTCGACGGGCGCGCCCGGGGCGGCGGCGACGGTGCCCGCGGCGGTGCCGGTGGCGGCGTAGGCCTCCTCGTCGGCGAAGTCGTCGTCGCCGTCCAGCAGCGGGTCGTCCAGGCCCTCGTCGGCGAGGGCCTCGGCCGAGGAGGCGGCGGTCACCGTCGGGCGGGAGTCCGCGGGGGTGCAGCCGGTGAGTCCGGCCAGGGTGAGTCCGGTCAGGGCGGCGGCGGCGAGGAGGGTACGGGGCACGGCCATGACACAAGTCTCCCCGGGCGGCGGCGGTGGTCGGTACCCGGGTACCACGAGCGGCGCGCACCGTACGGTTCCCGCCCCCGCCGGACGTGCGGGTCCGGTGGGGGCGGGAGGTTCAGGGGGCAGGCGTCAGGTGTCGGACGCCAGGGGCGAGGCGCCAGGCGCCAGGTGTCAGACCGTGACCGCCGGCTGCGCCTCGTACGCCCCGCGCACCCGCGCCTGCGCGGCCGCGTCCACGCCCAGGTGGTCCAGCCCGAGCAGCGCGGCGCCCAGCACCGGCGGCGCGACGACCACCCGCGGCTCGGCCAGCGGCGCGGCCCGGGCCAGCCGCTCCCTCAGGTTGTCGAGCAGCAGCGGCTGCCGGGAGGCGAGCACCCCGCCGCCGAGCACCACCGGGGTGGCGGAGTCCAGCAGGTCCAGCCGGCCGAGGGCGACCACGGCCAGCCGGACGATCTCGTCGGCCTGCCGGTCGATCAGCTCCCGGGCGACGGCGTCCCCGTCGTTCGCGACCGCGAACAGCACCCGGACGATCTCGTGCAGCCGGCTGGCCGGCAGGTGCCCGAGGTGGACGGCCTCGGCGACGGCCCCGGCGCTGGACAGGCCGAAGTGCTCGGCGATGGCCGCGGCGAGGCCGGTGGGCCCGCCGCGCCCGTCCTCCGCGCGGACGGCGTGCCACATGCTGCTGGCGGCCAGTCCGCCGCCGCCGCCCCAGTCGCCGGTGAGCTCGCCGAGGGCCGGGAAGCGGGCGGTGCGCCCGTCCGGCAGCAGCCCGACGCAGTTGATCCCGGCACCGCAGACCACCGCGACCCCGCGCGGGCCGTCGGTGCCGGCCCGCAGCAGGCCGAAGGTGTCGTTGACGACGGTGTTGCTGAGCCCCCACGGGTGCGATTCCAGGGCTGCGCGCAGCGCCTCCTCCTCCACCGGGAGGTCGGCGTTGGCCAGGCAGGCGCTGACGTGGCTGGTCAGCACGCCGCGGAAGGACGGGAATCCGGCCGCCGCGGCGGCCTCCTCGACCAGCGGGGCGAGGCCCGCGACGGCCGCCGCGCCGCCGATCTTCTGCGGGGCGAAGCCGCCGCCGCGGGCGGTCCCGCGGACGGTGCCGTCGGCGCCGATCAGGGCGACGTCGGTCTTGGAGTTGCCCGCGTCGATGGCGAGGACGCCGGGCAGGAGTGGTTCGGGCTGGTGGGTCATCAGGTCCCCGCGGCTCGTACGTGGCCCGGCCGCGAGCTCCGGCCGGGGACCGGGCCCCCACGCGGGGGGCCCGGTGAGGGCTCTCAGGCCCAGGAGAGGTGCTCGCGGTTGTGGGCGAGCAGCCGGTCCGTGAGCCGGTCGGCGAGTTCGATCTGGCCGACCAGCGGGTGCGCGAGCAGGGCGTCGAAGACCCGGTCGCGGCCGCCGCGCAGGGCGGCGTCGAGCGCGAGGTGCTCGTACGAGGTGACGGCGGCGACCAGGCCGGCGAACAGCGGCTCGACCGGCCGTTGCGGCAGCGGCCGCACGCCGCGGGCGTCCACCTCGGCGGGCACCTCGATGACGGCGTCGTCCGGCAGGAACGGCAGCACCCCGTCGTTGCGGGTGTTGACGACCTGGACGGAGGTCCCGCCGCCGGTGCCGAGCAGGGCGGCGATCAGCTGGACGGCGGCCTCCGAGTAGAAGGCCCCGCCGCGCTTGCCGAGCAGTTCCGGCTTGGTGTCGAGGGCCGGGTCGGCGTACAGCTCCAGCAACTGCCGTTCGATCTCGGCGACCTGGGCGGCCCGCGAGCCCTGCACCCTGAGCTCCTCGACCACCGCGTCGTGCTGGTAGAAGTAGCGCAGGTAGTAGGAGGGCACCACGCCGAGCCGCTGCACGAAGGCCTGCGGCAGGTGGAGGTCCTCGGCGATCTCCTTGCCGAAGTCCCGCAGCAGTTCCGGCAGCACCTCGCGGCCGCCGGCGGCCCCCGGGCCGTCCAGCAGGGTGACCCCGCGCTCCCAGGTGAGGTGGTTGAGCCCGACGTGGTCCAGCCGGACCAGCTCCGGGTCCACCCCCAGGTGCCCGGCGAACTTGCGCTGGAAGCCGATGGCGACGTTGCACAGCCCGACGGCCTTGTGCCCGGCGCTCTGCAGGGCCCGGGTGACGATGCCGACCGGGTTGGTGAAGTCGACGATCCAGGCGTCCGGGTTGGTGCGGCGGACCTGCTCGGCGATGTCCAGGACGACCGGCACGGTGCGCAGCGCCTTGGCGAGCCCGCCCGCGCCGGTGGTCTCCTGGCCGACGCAGCCGCACTCCAGCGGCCAGGTCTCGTCCTGGTCGCGCGCGGCCTGGCCGCCGACCCGCAGCTGGAGCAGGACGGCGTCGGCGTCGGCGACGCCCGCCGCCAGGTCGGTGGTGACGGTGACGGTGGCGGAGTGGCCCTGCTTGGCGAAGATCCGCCGGGCCAGTCCGCCGATCAGCTCCAGCCGTTCGGCGGCCGGGTCGATCAGGACCAGTTCGCCGACCGGAAGGGTGTCGCGCAGCCGGGCGAAGCCGTCGATCAGCTCCGGGGTGTACGTCGAACCGCCGCCGACGATGGCCAACTTGAGTGCGGACATCAGCCCTTGACCCCTGTCAGTGTCACGCCTTCGATGAAGGCCTTCTGTGCGAAGAAGAAGAGGACGATCACCGGTGCCATCACCAGCAGGGTGGCGGCCATGGTGAGGTTCCAGTTGGTGTGGTGAGCGGCCTTGAACGACTCCAGGCCGTAACTGAGCGTCCAGGCCTGCTGGTTGTTGCTGGCGTAGATCTGCGGGCCGAAGTAGTCGTTCCAGCAGTAGAAGAACTGGAACAGGGCGACGGCGGCGATGGCCGGCTTGGCCATCGGCAGCACGACCCGCAGCAGGGTGCGCAGGTCGCCGCAGCCGTCGATCCGGGCGGCCTCCAGGTACTCCTTGGGGATGGTCAGCAGGAACTGGCGCAGCAGGAAGATCGAGAAGGCGTCGCCGAAGGCCATCGGGATGATCAGCGGCCAGAGCGAGCCGCCGAGGCCCAGCTGCTTGGTCCAGAACAGGAACATCGGGATGACGGTGACCTGCGGCGGCAGCATCATCATCGCGATGACGGCCATCAGGGCCAGGTTGCGGCCGCGGAAGCGGAACTTGGCGAGCGCGTAGGCGACCGGCAGGCTGGAGACGACGGTCAGCAGGGTGCCGGCGCAGGCGTACACCAGGGTGTTGCGCCACCAGGTGAGGAAGCCGGGGGTGTGCCAGACCTGGCCGTAGTTGCCCCAGTTCCAGGAGGTGGGCCAGTAGTCGGTGGTGAGCGCCTGCTGGTCGTTCATCACCGAGGTGAGGAAGACGAAGACGAAGGGCAGCAGGAAGAACAGCGCGGCGGCGATCGCCAGCGAGTGCACCGCCACCCAGTTGAGGAGCGCGCGGCGCCGGGCGGCGCGGGCGGCCGCGGTGCCGGTGCGGGAGGCGCCCGCGGGGGGCTTCGGGAGCGTGGAGCTGAGAGTCATGGTCGGGTCCTCACTGTCCGCTAGTCGTCGCTCGCCATGAAGCCGGACTTGCGGCGGAGCAGGATCGAGGTGACGGCCATCGAGATGACGAACAGCACCATCGCGACGGCGCAGGCCGCACCGTAGTTGAAGCGCTGGAAGCCGAGGTTGTAGACCATCTGGGGCAGGGTCCAGGTGGAGCCCTGGGGGTAGCCGGGTTCGAACTGCTGGCCGGAGTTGCCCGCGATGCCGCTGGCGACCTTCCCGGCGACGATCGCCTGGGTGTAGTACTGCATGGTCTGGATGACCCCGGTGACCACCGCGAACATGATGATCGGCGAGATGTTCGGCAGCGTGACGTACCGGAACCGCTGGAACGGGCCGGCGCCGTCCAGTTCGGCCGCCTCGTACTGCTCCTTGGGGACGTCCAGCAGCGAGGCCATGAAGATGACCATCAGGTCGCCGATGCCCCACATGGCGAGCAGGGTGAGCGCGGGCTTGGACCAGTCCGGGTCGGCGAACCAGCCGGGCTGCGGCAGGCCGAGCTCGCCCAGCAGGTGGTTCAGCGGGCCGGTGCCCGGGTTGAGCAGGAAGGCGAAGGCGACGGTGGCGGCCACCGGCGGGGCCAGGTACGGCAGGTAGAAGACGGTGCGGAAGAAGCCCGCGCCGGTCTTGACCTTGGTGATCAGCATCCCGATGCCGAGCCCGAAGGCGACCCGCAGCGACACCATGATCAGCACCAGCCACAGGGTGTTGCGCAGGCCCTGCCAGAAGGTCGGCAGCTGGTTGAGGACGTAGTCCCAGTTCTTGAGGCCGTTGAAGGTCGCGGCGCCGATGCCGTTGTACCGGGTGAAGGAGAAGTAGGCGGTGGAGACCAGCGGGTAGACGAAGAAGACGCTGAACCCGATCAGCCAGGGGGAGAGGAAGGCGAGGGTGCGGGCCGCCTCCCGGCGGCGCTTCCGGCGCAGCAGCTGCTGCGTGGAGGGCGTCGCCGGGTCGGTGGTCGCGGCGCCCTTGCGGGTGCCGAACGCGATTGACATGGGGTGCTCCGTGGACCGTTCCCGCTACTTCGCCTGGGCGATGTCGGTGTCGACCTGCTTGGCCGTGGCGGCGAGGCCCGCCTTGAGGTCGGTCTGCTTGCCGGACTCGTAGTCGTAGCCGAGGTTCTGCAGCGAGACGATGTAGGCGCCGCCGTTGACGCTGGCCGGGGTGGTGCCCGAGTTCGGGTTCTTGGCGACGTCCAGGAAGGTCTTGAAGTTCGGGTCGCTGACCAGCTTCGGCGAGCTCAGCGCGTCGAAGGTGCTCGGCACGTTGTGGATGGCGTTGGCGAAGTTGACCACGGCGTCCGTGTCGGTGGTCAGGAACTTCACGAACTCCCAGGCCGCGGTCTGCTTCTTGCTGGTGCTGGCGATGCCGACGATGGTGCCGGTCTGGTAGCCGCGGCCGTAGGTGTCGGCCTGGTCGTCCGGCACCGGGAACGGCGCGGTGGCCCAGTCGAAGTCGGGCTTGTTCTCGGCGAGCGAGGCGGTCCGCCACTCACCGTCGATGGCCATCGCGACCTGACCGGTGTGGAAGGGGTTCTTGGCGCTGAACTCCTCGCCGAAGGTGGCGCGGTACTTCTCCAGCTTGGCGTAGCCGCCGAGCTGGTCGACCATGCCCTTCTGCCAGTCGAGCATCGCGGCGACCTTGGGGTCGGCGGCCAGGTTCGACTTGCCGTCGGCGCCGAAGTAGGTGGCGCCGTACTGGCCGAGGAAGTGCTCGGTGGTGGACTCGTAGCCGTGGTACAGCGGCATGAAGCCGAGCTGCTTGTACGAGTCGCCGTCGGCGAGCGTCAGCGCCTTGGCGTCCGCGGCGAACTCGCTGAAGGTCTTCGGCGGCGCGGAGATGCCGGCCGCGGCGAAGGCCTTCTTGTTGTAGTACAGGCCGTACGCGTCGCCGAGCAGCGGCAGCGAGCACTGGTTGCCCTGGAACTGGGTGTAGTTGAGCATCGCGGCCGGGAAGGTCTTGGCCGCGTCGATGCCGCTCTTCTGCAGCTGGGGCTTGAGGTCGACGAACGCCTTCGTCGAGCAGAACATGCCGACGTTGTTGGTGGTGAAGGAGGACACCACGTCCGGCGCGTCGTCCCCGCCGGCCCGCAGGGCCTGGTTGACCTTGTCGTCCGCGACGTTGCCGACCGGCTTGACGTGGATGTTGGGGTGGGCCTTCTCGAAGGCGGCGATGGTGTCGTTGATCGCCTTCACCTCGTTGTCCTGGCTCCAGCCGTGCCAGAAGGTGATGGTGACGTCCTTGCCGCTGGCGGAGTCGTCGTTGCCGCCGGACTCGCTGGAACCGGTGCAGGCGGAGGCGAGCAGGGCCAGGACGGCGCTGCCGGCGACGGCGGCGACGGTGCGGCGGCCTCTGCGGGAGGGGGTGGCGTGCACTTCGAGGTCCTCCTGGGGGTGCGCGGACAGGCGTCATTGCCTCGGGGCCCGCGTAGGGGTTGGGGGAGAGGTGGGTGCAGGGCGTCTTGGGGAGCGGGAGCAGGGAAGCGGGGGGAGCGGGGGAGCGGGGAGCGCTAGTGGGTGGAGAAGACCGCCTCACGGGCGTCCGTGAGGGCCCGTTGCAGGGCGCCGAGCAGGACGGGCGAGCCGGACAGGGCACTGCTGCGGATCTCCGGCCGGGCGTGGCAGACCCGGGCCAGTTCGTCCTCGACGAGCGCGCGCAGGCGTTCGCCGCCCGCGTTCGGCACCGCGCCGGAGAGGACCACCAGCTGGGGGTCGACCACGGCGACGATCACGGACAGCCCGACGGCGAGCCGCCCGGCCAGTTCGGTGAGGAACGCGTCGCCGGCACCCGGGGTCTCCAGGGCCTTGGCGACCGACTCCTCGGCGGTGGGCGCGCCGAGCCCGTGCTCGCGGGCCAGGGTCCGGACGGCGACCGCCCCGACCTGGTCCTGGAAGCCGCCGAACTTGCGGCGGCGGGCGTCCCACTCGACCGGCGAGCCGGGCACCGGCATGTAGCCGACCTCCCCGGCGCCGCCGGTGAAGCCGCGGTGCAGCCGCCCGGCGATCACGACCGCGGCGCCGACCCCCGACTCGGCCCAGAGCAGCACGAAGTCCTCGAAGCCGGCCGCCGCACCGGAGACCTGCTCGGCGACCGCGGCCAGGTTCACGTCGTTCTCGATCGACACCGGCGCGCCGATCGCCCCGGTCAGCTCCTCCACCAGCCGCGGCGAGTGCCAACCGGGCAGGTGCGAGGCGTAGCGCAGCTTTCCGGTGACCGGGTCCGGCGCACCGCCGAGCCCGATCGCGACCGTCCGCAGACCCCCCGCGGGCACCCCGGCGGCGCGCACCGCCTCGGCGACGGCCGCGGCCACCCGCGGCACCGTCCCGGCGGCCGGGACGCCCTTGGTCGACACGGTGTGCTCGGTCAGCGTGTTGCCGGTGATGTCGGCGACGGCGACCCGGATCCCGCTGTTGGTGACGTCCAGCCCGGCCACGTACCCGGCCGCCGGATTCACCTGGTACAGCTGCGCGTTGGGCCCCGGCCCACCCTCCGTCGTCCCGACCGGCAGCACCAGCCCGGCCGCCTCCAGCCGGGACAGCAACTGCGAGGCCGTCGGCTTCGACAACCCGGTCAACGCGCCGATCTGCGTCCGGGACAACGGCCCGTTCTCCAGCAGCAGTTCCAGCGCGGCCCGGTCGTTGATGGCGCGCAACAGGCTCGGCGTACCGGCGAGTGGAGCCTTGGCGGTGCTCTTGGTCATGCCGGGATCCTCCCCTTCCGCCGCCCCTGCGTGAACTGTTAGGAAACTTTCCAGTCGCTCGGAACAGGACCGTACGATCCCCGTCAGCACAGTGTCAATGCCCCCCACACCCTCGGATGCCGAAGCGTTACCGGACCCACGGCGGGCCCCGCCCCCACCCAACCGGGGGCGGGACTCCTGAAGAAGAGGGGATTGCGGTGTGGCCCCTCGGCGCACCGAGAGACGACACCAATGGAAACGAAGTGAAATGGGGGAGGTCGTCTTTCGGGCTCTCGCTGGATCGTTGAGGGCTTCCTTGAATTGCTTGCGGTGCCCCTCGGCAGGCCCAGGGGCACCCCAAGAAAAACCCCATATCAGCAGAAGGGGGTCA
>NZ_JBHZCN010000029.1:0-59606 GCF_042755465.1 Kitasatospora sp. NPDC059160
CGGCCTCGTACTGGACGTACTTGGGCGATTCGGGCGTGCGTCCAGGCGGGATGCCCGGCGTCGCGCGCCTGGCAAGATCCGCCGGACAGGCCCTAAGGTGATCCGCATGCTGGTAGCCGCCGCCGTGTGCCCCTGTCCGCCGCTGCTCGTCCCCGAGGTCGCCGCCGGGGCCGCGCCCGAGCTGGACGGGCTGCGCGCCGCCTGTGACGAGGCGCTGGCGGCGCTGGTCGCGGCCGGGCCGGAGCTGGTCGTGGTGGTGGGCACCGGGCCCGAGGCCGAGGTGTGGACCGAGGGCGGGGCCGGGTCCTTCCACCGCTACGGGGTGCCGCTGGTCGCCAAGCTGCCCGGCGGGCGGGTCGAGGGGCCGGAGCTGGCGCCCTCGCTGACCGTCGGGGCCTGGCTGCTGGAGCGCGCCGGGGTGACCGTGCCGACGCACGCCTGCGCGGTGCCCGCGGACGCCCCCGTCGACCGGATGCTCGGCCTCGGCCAGGGCCTGGCCGGGCTGGCCGACAAGGTCGCCCTGCTGGTGCTCGGCGACGGCAGCGCCTGCCGCTCGCTGAAGGCCCCCGGCTACCTGGACGAGCGGGCCGAGGGCTTCGACGCCGGACTGGCCGCCGCCCTGGGCTCGGCCGACCTGCCCGCCCTGGCGGCCCTGGACCCGGCGCTGGCCGCCGAGCTCAAGGCCGAGGGCCGGGCGCCCTGGCAGGTGCTGGCCGGCGCCGCCGAGGGCGCCGGCCTCACCGCGCGGCTGGGCTACCAGGACGCGCCGTACGGGGTCGGGTACTTCGTGGCGTCCTGGGCGTAGGGCCCGTCTCCGGGCCCCGGCCGGTCAGGACTGCGGGGGCTGGCCCCCGTCGCCCGGCTTCGGCTTGTGGGCGAAGTCGCCCACCGCGCCCTTGGCCTTGTCGGCGCCGTGCTCGATCTTGTCGCTGTACTTGCCCTTGGTCGCCTTGTCGATCGCGCCGCCGGCCTTGTCGACCATCTGGTCGATCTGGTCGCTGTGCTTGCCCGCGAGCTCGCTGGCCTTCTCCTTGAGCTCCTCGGCCTTGCCCTTGAGGTTGTCCATCAGGCCCATGGTGATCTCCTTCGTTCCCTGTCTCCTGCACAACGCACGTGACCGGTCAAGAGTTCGCAAAGCCGGGCCGGGGTGCGGGGCAGGCCGGAGGCAGTCCGGGGAACAGTCACATCCTCGCGCAGTCGGCGGCGGGCGGCAGCCCGGCCCCGGGTGCCGCGACGGTTTGGGAGACTGGAGCGGTGAGCAGCTCCCGTGTGATCAGCATCGTCGGCGCGACCGCCGCCGGAAAGTCCGACCTGGCCGTCGCCATCGCCCGCAGCCTCGGCGGCGAGGTGATCAACACCGACTCGATGCAGCTGTACCGGGGCATGGACATCGGCACGGCCAAGCTGACCGTGGCGGAGCGCGGGGGAGTGCCGCACCACCTGCTGGACGTCTGGGACGTCACCGAGGCCGCCAGCGTCGCCGAGTACCAGCGGCTGGCCCGGGCCGAGATCGACCGGCTGCTCGCCGCCGGGCGCACCCCCGTCCTGGTCGGCGGCTCCGGGCTGTACGTCCGGGCCGCGATCGACGAGATGGCGTTCCCCGGCACCGACCCGCAGGTCCGCGCCCGGCTGGAGGCCGAACTGGAGCAGGACGGCCCGTACGCGCTGCACCGGCGGCTGGCCGGGCTGGACCCGGCGGCCGCCGAGGCGATCCTGACCGGCAACGGGCGCCGGATCGTCCGTGCCCTGGAGGTCATCGAGATCACCGGGCAGCCGTTCACCGCCAACCTGCCGAGCAACACCGCGGTCTACGAGGCGGTGCAGATCGGCGTCGCGGTGTCGCGCCCCGAGCTGGACGAGCGGATCACCCTGCGGGTCGACCGGATGTGGGAGGCCGGACTGCTGGACGAGGTGCGCGCGCTGGAGCGGGTCGGGCTGCGGGAGGGCCGGACCGCCTCCCGGGCGCTCGGCTACCAGCAGGTGCTCGACCACTTCGCCGGGGAGTGCACCGAGGACGAGGCACGGGCCGAGACGGTCCGGGCCACCAAGCGCTTCGCCCGCCGGCAGGAGTCCTGGTTCCGTCGGGACGACCGCATCCACTGGCTCTCCCGCCCGGCCGGGACCGACCCGGTCGAGCTGCTGGAACGCTCCCTGGAACTGATCGGCCGTCAGGGGGTTCCGGCCGCGTAGTCGGGCCCTGGGGTCCGTTCCGGCCAATTCGGCGGTGCAGCTGCGCGCGCAGGCGACCGTGCAGGACGAACCGGGGGTCACGGCCCGATCACGTGATGGCCACGGATCACCCGAGGACCCCGTCAGGCCCCGAACGTCCCCTCTGGACATGCCATCATCGATGCCGTAAGGGTCGGCCCGCGCGGGCCGACCGTGCCCGGCCGCGAGTCCGCTCGTGTCGAACTGTCAGGGGAGGCCGCGTGTCGACGGGTACCGGCCCCGAATCCGGCCAGAGCGGGAGTGTCACCGCACCGGCCGAGGAGTTCGACGAGTCGACCAGGGGCGACCTCCCCGTGCTGACCGGCCTGGAGGCGCCGACCTCGTACGCGGCCGCGGTGCCCGCACTGGACACCCGCACCCCGCCGGACGCCGCCGTGCACGAGCGGGAGATCCGGCCGCTGCGCCGGCTCCGCTGGTGGCAGACCCTGCCGATCGCCCTGCTCGGCACCCTCGGCTCGCTGATGTTCGCCTTCCCGCTCGCCTTCGGCTCGGCCGGGGCGCGGGCCACCATGGTCGGGATGCTCGGGCTGCTGTTCACCGCCGCCTCGTTCGGCTGGGGCGCGATGGCCGCCCGGCACGCCGGCTACAAGTGGCCGGGGCTGCCGCGCCGGGGCTCCGCGCAGCGGGCCGGCTGGAAGGCCATCGCGGTCTACACCCTGATCGCCCTGGCCGCCTGCGCGCTCGCGGTGTGGCGGGTCGCCTACCTGCGCTGACCCGGGCCCCGGCCTGCCCCGCCGCCGCCCTCAGTACCATCGGTGGGGTGAGCGCATCCTCTTCCCCGCGGGTCGGCCTCCCCTTCTTCAAGGGGCACGGCACCCAGAACGACTTCGTGATCGTGCCCGACCCGGACGGCGTGCTGGAGATCGGCCCGGAGGCCGTCGCCGCGCTGTGCGACCGCCGGGCCGGCATCGGCGGCGACGGGCTGCTGCGCGTGGTGCGCGCGGCCGCCGACCCGGCCGCCGCGGACCAGGCCGACCGGGCCGAGTGGTTCATGGACTACCGCAACTCCGACGGCAGCATCGCCGAGATGTGCGGCAACGGCCTGCGGGTGTTCGCCCGCTTCCTGGTCGAGGCCGGCCTGGCGAAGCCCGGCGGGCTGGCGATCGCCACCCGCTCCGGGGTGCTCACCGCGACGGTCGCCGAGGACGCCGCGGACGGCACGCCCGGCGAGGTCACCGTCGACATGGGCCGGGCGAGGCTGCCCGGGCCGGACGGCATCGAGGTCGCGGTCGGCGAGCGGCGCTGGCCCGCCCTGAACGTCAACATGGGCAACCCGCACGCGGTGGCCTTCGTGGCGAGCCTGGACCACGCCGGGGACCTCTTCACCGCCCCGCTCACCAGCCCCGCGGGCGCCTACCCGGAGGGCGTCAACGTCGAGTTCGTGGTGGACCGCGGCCCGCGGCACGTGGCGATGCGGGTGCACGAGCGCGGCTCGGGCGAGACCCGCTCCTGCGGCACCGGCGCCTGCGCCGTCGCGGTGGCGGCCATCCGCCGGGACGGCGCGGACCCGGCGGTCACCGGCGAGGCGGTCGCCTACACGGTGGACGTGCTGGGCGGCCGGCTGGTCATCACCGAGCACCCGGACGGCCGGGTGGAGATGACCGGTCCGGCGGTGATCGTGGCGGAGGGGCGGATCGACCCGCGCTGGTGGGAGTCGATCGCCCGGGCCTCGTAGCGATGGCCCGGTTTGCCCACTTCGTACGGTGACGAATCCCCCCGATCGGGTGATACCGGTCGCGGACGGGAATCACGGCGTCGCGGAACGTGCTCTGCTCGGTAGCATGGACCACCGGGTCACCCCACGGGGAGGGGCCGCACCCGGCGACGTTGCCGGAGGTGCCGATGACCATCGAAGCCGGGCAGTCCCTCACGGGGCAGCCGACGACCGCACGGCAGGCCGGGGCCAGGAGGCCCCTGGGGGAGCTCGGCCGGGCCGCGCTCGGCCGGGCCGGGCGGGCCGCCCTGCTGGCCACCGGCCGGCCGCCCGTGCCGGACGCCCTGGAACCGCTGGTCCAGGTGCACCGGCGGCACCACCCGCAGGCGGACCTCGCCCTGCTGGCCCGGGCGTACCGGCTGGCCGAGGCCAGCCACCGCGGCCAGAAGCGCAAGAGCGGTGAGCCGTACATCACCCATCCGCTGGCCGTCACCATGATCCTGGCCCAACTCGGCGCCGGGACGACCACCTTGGTCGCCTCGCTGCTCCACGACACCGTCGAGGACACCGAGTTGACGCTGGAGCAGGTGGGCGCCGGGTTCGGGCCCGAAGTCGCCTACCTGGTCGACGGGGTGACCAAACTGGAGAAGGTCGACTTCGGCGCCGCCGCCGAGGCCGAGACCTTCCGCAAGATGCTGGTCGCCACCGGGGACGACGTCCGGGTGATGGTGATCAAGCTCGCCGACCGGCTGCACAACATGCGCACCATCCGGCACATGAAGCCGGCCAGCCAGGTGCGGATCGCCAAGGTCACCCGGGACGTGCTGATCCCGCTGGCCGAGCGGCTCGGCATCCAGGTGCTCAAGGCGGAGCTGGAGGACATCGTCTTCGCCACCCTGCATCCCGAGGAGCACGCCCGCACCCGGGGCCTGATGGCCGGTCACGAGTCCGAGCCGGACGCCCTGCTGGAGCCCTTCGCCCGCCGGCTGGCCCGCCAGCTCGCCGAGACCGGGGTCGCCGCCGAGGTGACGGTACGGCCCCGGCACTGCGTCTCGCTGCACCGGGTGCTGATCAAGCGGGCCGCCGCGCCCGGGCGGGACGGCCGACCGCAGGAGCCGCAGCCGGCCGACTTCGGGCGGCTGCTGGTGGTGGTCGAGGAGAACGCCGACTGCTACGCGGTGCTCGGCGAGCTGCACACCTGCTGGACGCCGCTGCCCGGGGAGTTCAAGGACTTCGTCGCCGCCCCCAAGTTCAACCTCTACCAGTCGCTGCACACCGCCGTCGCGCTGGACGGCGGCGCGGTGGTCGAGGTGCTGGTGCGGACCCGGCGGATGCACGAGGTGGCCGAGACCGGGGTGGTCGCGCTCGGCGACCCGACCCCGGCCGGTCCGGCCCAGGACACCGACGAACTGGACCGCACCGACCCGGCCCGGCCCGGCTGGCTCAGCCGGCTGCTGGAGTGGCAGCAGGAGACCCCCGACCCGGACGCCTTCTGGTCCGCGCTCACCGCCGACCTGGCCGGGGACCGCGAGATCACCGTGGTGACGGAGAGCGGTGAAACGCTTCAGCTGAGGGCCGGGGCCAGCTGCGTGGACGCCGCCTACCTGCTCGGCGAGGAGACCGGCCACCGATGTATCGGCGCCCGGGTCAACGGCCGGCTCACCGCGCTGTCCACCCCGTTGCAGGACGGGGACGTCCTGGCGGTGCTCACCGAGAGCCTCCCGCCCGGCGGCGGGGCCCAGCCGTCCGGGCCGTCCCCGGAGTGGCTGGCGCACGCCCGCACCCCCGCCGCCCGGCTGGCCATCGAGCGCTGGCTGGCCGACCACCCGGCCCGGCTGCCGGTGGTGCGCACCGGCCCGGCCGGCGGCCAGCCCGCCCCGCCCGCGCACCGGCCCGGCGAGCGCCGCGCCGCCCCCGTCGTGGTGGCCGGCCGGCCCGGGGCGCAGGTGCGGCTGGCCCGCTGCTGCACGCCCGTGCCCCCGGACGCGGTGGCCGGCTACCCGATCCGCGGCGGCGCGGTGGCCGTGCACCGCACCGCCTGCCCCGCCGGGCAGCGGCTGCGCGCCGACGGGCGGGCCGAACTGGAGGTCCGCTGGCAGCCCGGGGACGCCCCGGCGGCCGGCCACCGGGTGACCCTGCGGGCCGAGGCGCTGAACCGGCCCCGGCTGCTCGCCGACCTCACCGCGGCGATCTCCGCCGAGGGCGTCGGCATCGTCTCCGCCGAGGTCGAACCGCCGCAGGAGCTGCGGGTCCGGCACACCTACACCGTCGAGCTGCCCGAGCCGGGCGCGCTGCCCGCCCTGATGCGGGCGATGCTCAAGGTTTCCGGGGTGTACGACGTCAGCCGCCCGCACGCCCCCGAGGGGACGCAGACCCGCCACTCCGGTGGAAATGGGGGTGACCGGCCCGCACCGGGCGTGCGACCATCGTGGGGAATTCACGGCCGGTCCACGGCGTTCTCAGGGCACAGGAGCCCCGGTGGGATCCAAGGGACCACGCCGAAGCCATCCAGCGACCAAAGGACAGAATGACCTCCACGTTCGAAGCCCGCGACCACGCCGACGCCCCGCGCCGCCTCGACGGTCTGCGAGCGGAAGCCCTCATGGACGAGGACCTCGCGGCCATCGACGAGGACCTCGGCCACAACTACGACGGCGACCAGTACGACCGCAGTGAGCGCGCCGCCCTGCGCCGTGTCGCCGGCCTCTCCACCGAACTCGAAGACGTCACCGAGGTCGAGTACCGCCAGCTCCGCCTGGAGCGCGTGGTGCTCGTCGGCGTCTGGACCGACGGCACCCTGGAGGAGGCGGAGAACTCGATGGCCGAGCTCGCCGCGCTCGCCGAGACCGCCGGTTCCGAGGTGCTGGACGGCGTCATCCAGCGCCGCGACAAGCCCGACGCGGCCACCTACATCGGCTCCGGCAAGGCCAAGGAGCTGCGCGACATCGTCGCCTCCAGCGGCGCCGACACCGTGGTCTGCGACGGTGAGCTCACCCCCGGCCAGCTGATCCAGCTGGAGGACGTGGTCAAGGTCAAGGTCGTCGACCGGACGGCCCTGATCCTGGACATCTTCGCCCAGCACGCCAAGTCCCGGGAGGGCAAGGCGCAGGTCTCGCTCGCGCAGATGCAGTACATGCTGCCGCGCCTGCGCGGCTGGGGTCAGTCGCTGTCCCGGCAGATGGGTGGCGGTGGCTCCGGCTCCTCGGGCGGCGGCATGGCCACCCGTGGTCCCGGTGAGACCAAGATCGAGACCGACCGGCGCCGGATCCGCGAGAAGATGGCGAAGCTCCGCAAGGAGATCGCCGACATGAAGAAGGGCCGCGACACCAAGCGCCAGGAGCGCAAGCGCCACCAGGTGCCGTCCGTGGCCATCGCCGGCTACACCAACGCCGGCAAGTCCTCCCTGCTCAACCGGCTCACCGGCGCGGGCGTGCTGGTGGAGAACTCGCTGTTCGCCACCCTGGACCCGACCGTGCGCCGGGCCGAGACCCCGAGCGGGCGGCTCTACACCCTGGCGGACACCGTCGGCTTCGTCCGGCACCTGCCGCACCACCTGGTCGAGGCCTTCCGCTCGACCATGGAGGAGGTCGCCGACGCGGACCTCATCCTGCACGTGGTCGACGGCTCGCACCCCGAGCCGGAGACGCAGCTGGCCGCCGTCCGCGAGGTCATCGTCTCGGTCGACGCGCAGAACGTGCCGGAGATCGTGGTGATCAACAAGGCCGACGCCGCCGATCCGCACGTGCTGCAGCGCCTGCTGCGCCGCGAGCCGCACGCCATCGTGGTGTCGGCCCGCAGCGGGGCCGGCATCGAGGAGCTGCTCAGGCTCATCGACGACGAGCTGCCGCGACCGGCCGTCGAGGTGCGGGCCCTGGTGCCCTACACCCAGGGCGCGCTGGTCTCCCGGGTGCACAAGGAGGGCGAGCTGATCGCCACCGAGCACACGGCCGACGGCACGCTGGTGCACGCCAAGGTGCCGGCCGAGCTGGCCGCCGAGCTGGAGTACTTCGCGGTGGCCCTGCAGGGCTGATCGGCGCGTTCCTGCTCGTTCCCGCTCGTCCCCGCTCGTCGGGGTGGCCCCCGGACGTACCGCGTCCGGGGGCTACTTCACGTTCTTGGCGAAGTAGTCGAAGGCCTGCTTGGCCTGGTCCTGGAGGGACGGCCCGGCCCGGTAGCCCGCCGGGCCGCGGCCGCCGAGCGAGCTGACGCTGACCAGGTTGGGCCGGCCGTCCCTGGTGATGAACCAGCCGCCGCCGCCCGCGCCGCCGCCCATGGAGCAGCCGATCGCGTACATCGGCGGGCGGGACCGGTCGAAGGACAGCCGGCCCGGCGGGGCGGGGGAGTCGCAGCGCTCCAGCTCCATGCCGTCGAAGGGCCGCTCCACCGGGTAGCCGAAGACCACCGCCGCGGTGATCTGCTCGCGCGGGGCGTTGAACCAGACCGGGACGGAACCGCCGACCGCCTCCTCCAGGGACGGGCCGGCCGCGGACTCGCCGCGCACCCGGACGATCCCGTAGTCGTACTGGTCGTGGGCGCCGACCCCGCTCTCCTGGAGCCAGGTCGGCGACACCATGGCGCGCACCGCCGTCCACCGGCCGTACGGGGCGGCCTGCTGCTCGTCGTACGGCTTGCCGCGGGCCGCCCGGCCGTCCCGGTTGAAGGCGGGGACGAAGACCAGGTTCTTCACCCAGCCGCCGCCCCTGCCGTCGTGCAGGCAGTGCGCGGCGGTGAGGACCAGGTTGCTGCGGCCCGGGTTGAGCGGGTCGGCGACCACCGTGCCGGAGCAGGCCGCGTCGCCCTGCGGCGTGGTCATCAGCAGCCTGCCGACCACGGCGGAGTCCGGGCCGTACGGGTGGGGCTGCGGCCGGGCCTGGACGACGGCCGGCGGGGCGTCGCGGTCGACGCCGGGGGGTGCGGCGGCGGTCGGGACGTACTCGGGGGTGGGCCGGGCCCTGGCGGCCTCCGTCCGGGCCGCCGTCCAGTAGCCCGGGGGCACCTGGTTGGCGAAGCCGCTGTCGGCGACGTAGCGGGCCCAGTCCTCCAGCTTCCAGCCGCTCAGGTCGCCCAGGCTGGTGGGCGCGGCCTTGGGCAGTGCCGCGGGCGGGGGGGCGGGGGCGGCGGGGCCGTCCGGTGCGCAGGCGGCCGCGGTGAGCGTCAGGGCGGCGAGCAGCGCGGCGCCGGCCGCGGCGGCCCGCCGCCCCCCGGTGCGGGGGGTGCGGCGGGTGGTGCCGGTGGAGTCAGTGGTGCTGGTGGTGCCGGTGGTGCGGGTGGTGCTGATGGTGCGCAAGCTGAGGAGTCCCCCGTGGTGGTGCCGGTCACTGCTTCCTGGAGATCCAGTCCAGGGCCTGCTTGGCGACCGTCTCCAGGTACGGGCCGCTCAGCGAGGTGTGCTCCTGGGTGCCGATCGAGGTGTTGCTGACCAGGGCGGTCCGCCCGTCCGGCATGGTGGCGAACCAGCCGCCGCCGCTGGCGCCCTGGGTCATGTTGCAGCCGATGGTCAGCATGGACGGGCGCTTGGGGTCGAAGGACAGCCGGACGGGCGTGCCGCCGTCGCACTTGTACAGCTCCTGGCCGTCGAACGGCTTGACCAGCGGGTAGCCGGTGGCCGAGACCTTGAGCTGGTCGCGGGGCGCGTCGAACCACACCGGGACGGCCGAACCGACCGTCTCCTCCAGGGACTTGCCGGTGTCGTTCTGGTTGTGCACGCGCATCACGGCGAAGTCGTACTGGTTGGCGGCGTCACCGGTCTGCCCGCCCTCGACCATCCACTGCGGGGAGGTGACGATCTGGTCGGCCCACCAGGTGCCCAGCGGGGCGAGGTCGGACAGCGGGGCCTTCTTTCCGCCGCTGGAGGCGCCCGAGTTGTTGTAGGCGGGGACGAAGACCAGGTTCTTGTAGAAGTCGCCGCCCTTGCCCTCGTGCACGCAGTGGGCCGCCGTCCAGACCAGATTGCTCCTGCCCGGGTGCTGGGGGTCGGCGATCACCGTCGCCGAGCAGTTGCCCCGGCCGCCCTGGGCGGAGAAGAACACCTTCCCGGAGGGCTGCTTGAGGTACGGGCGGGGCACCTGGACGGCCTTGACCACCGGCGGCTCCGGGTCGGTCACGCCGTCGGCGGCGGCCGGCTTGGCGGTCGGCGGCGCCGGGTCGGCGGGCTTGGCGTCGCCCATCTTGTCCGGGTTCCAGAAGTCCTTCACCACCGGGTTGTTGAAGACGTGCTTGGACGCCCACTTGTCCCAGTCGTCGTACTTCCACTTCTTGAGGTCGTCCCAGGTCTTCGGCAGGCCCTCCAGCAGGCTGGTCGGCAGGCCGGACGGCAGGGTGATCCCGCCGATGACGCCGCCGGGGGCGGCGGAGCCGCTCGCGTCCGTGCTGGGCGGCGGTGCGGCGACGGTCCGGTCGGCGCCCGCCGGGCCGTCCGGTCCGCAGGCGCTGACGGCCAGCAGCGTTCCGGCGACCAGCGCGGCGGCCAGGGCTGACCGGTGGATCGGTGGCATCGGTGGGCTTCCCCCTGTACTCGGTCGGACGGTGTCGGGTCGGTCCTCGGTGCGGCGGCCCGCCGCCCTGGAGTCTTCCATCGCCGTGGAGGACGGCGGCGGCCGCCCCCCGGGTTCCGCGACCGCCCGGAGGTCACCGATCCGTGACGCGGAACCGGCCCCGTCGTTGGCACAGCAGGGCCGCCCCGCCCGGTGACGCACTATCCCCGATCTTCACCCGGACGAGTGAGCCGTCCTTGTGATCACCCGTCAGGGATAGGTAACCCTTACCTGACGCGACGGTGCGAGCGCCCGCCCGACCCTCTCCACCACCCGCGCGCGTCCGCACCCCCACGCGCACCAAGGAGCAGCCTTGAGCACCGCCCTCACCGGAGCCCCGCCCGTACCGCCGCCCACTGTGCAGCGGGCCGCCTCCGGACCCGACCCGCTGCTGCACCCCGACCCCGCCGTCGCCGCCGAACAGGCGGCCCTGGAAGCCCTGTTGCGCTGCTGGGCCCGGGAGACCGGGGCCCGCCCCGGGCCGGACGGCCGACTGCGGATCGACGTCCTCGGCGGGGCCGCCCGGCTCACCGCCGCCGTCCGGCACTGGTCGCCCGGCGGCTGGCACCGCTTCGGCCCGGCCACCCTCTCGGCCGGGGACGGCGCCCCGGCGGGAGGCGGCGCCGCGGCCCCGGTGGACGCCGTCACCGCCGCCGCCCTGCTCGCCGCCGCGGCCGCCGAACGGCCCGACCCCGGGCAGGTCGCCGACCTCGCCGCCCGGGTCGCCGACTCGGTGGTGCGCACCGCCGAGATCCTCGCCCACCGCCGCACCGCCGCCGAACCCGGCGGGCCGGAACGCTCCGCCTTCCTCGCCGCCGAACAGGCCCTGCTGC
This sequence comes from Kitasatospora sp. NPDC059160, assembly GCF_042755465.1. Lineage (NCBI taxonomy): Bacteria > Bacillati > Actinomycetota > Actinomycetes > Kitasatosporales > Streptomycetaceae > Kitasatospora > Kitasatospora sp. NPDC059160. The sequence continues at coordinate 11,250 of NZ_JBHZCN010000029.1, forward strand.
TCGGCCACCCCCTGCACCCCACCCCGAAGAGCCGCGACGGCCTCGGACCGGCCCAGAGCGCCGCCTACTCGCCCGAACTCCACGGCTCCTTCCAGGTCCACTGGTACGCCGTCGACCGCGGCCTGCTCGCGGCCGGCTCCGCCGTCGCCGAGAGCGCCGACCGGATCACCGCCGCCCTCCTCGGCGGCCACGCGACCCTGCCGCCCGGCACCGCCGCCCTGCCGCTGCACCCCTGGCAGGCCCGCGAGCTCGCCCACCGCCCGACCGTCGCCGCGCTGCTCGCCGACGGGCTGCTGCACGACCTCGGCCCGGCCGGCGAACCCTGGTACCCCACCTCCTCGGTGCGCACCGTCTACCGGCCCGGCACCCCGTGGATGCTCAAGCTCTCGCTCGGCCTGCGGATCACCAACTCCCGCCGGGAGAACCTGCGCAAGGAACTCCACCGCGGCCTGGAGGTACACCGGCTGCTGGAGAGCGGCCTCGCCGCCGAGTGGCGGGCCGCCCACCCCGGCTTCGACATCGTCCGCGACCCCGCCTGGATCGGCGTCGACCACCCCGACCTCGGCGACCCCGGCGGGCTGGACACCGTGCTGCGTGCCCAGCCCTTCGGACCGGCCGAACGCGCCCTCTGCGTCGCCGGGTTCGTCGCCGAACAGCCGCGCGGCACCGGCGCCACCGTGCCGTCCGCCCTCGGCGACACCCTGCGCGCGCTCGCCGCCCGCACCGGCCGCCCGCTGCGCACCGTGGCCGCCGAATGGTTCCTGCGCTACCTGGACGCCGTCGTGCTGCCCGTGCTCTGGCTGGACGGCCACGGCGGCATCGCCCTGGAGGCCCACCAGCAGAACAGCATCGTCCTGCTGGACGCCGAGGGCTGGCCCCGCGGCGGCCGCTACCGCGACAACCAGGGCTACTACTACCGGGAGAGCGCCGCCGAGCGGCTCACCGCCCGGCTGCCCGGACTCGGCGAGCAGAGCGACACCTTCCTGCCGGACGACGTCATCGACCACCACTTCGCCTACTACCTCGGCATCAACCACGTGCTCGGCCTGATCGGCGCCTTCGGCTCCCAGGGCCTCGCCGAGGAGACGGTGCTGCTGGCCGGGCTGCGCCGGTTCCTGGCCGGCCCGCGGGCCGCCGCCACCGGCTCCGCCCTGCCCGCCCTGCTGCTGGACGCGCCCACCCTGCCCTGCAAGGCCAACCTGCTCACCCGGATCAACGGCCTCGACGAACTGGTCGGCCCGGTCGCCACCCAGTCCGTGTACGTGGACATCCCCAACCCGGTGGCAGGCGCCTGATGCCCGACGAGCTGCCCGGGTGGGGCGAAGTGCCCACCCCGGCCGGCCGGTTCCGGCTCCGCCCGGTCCGGCTGCCCGACCACCTGGAGCTGCTCACCGGATGGATGAACGACCCCGAGGTCGACGCCTTCTGGGAGCTCGCCGGGCCGCCCGCCGTCACCGAACGGCACGTCCGGGCCCAACTGGACGGCGACGGAAGCAGCCTGCCCTGCCTCGGACTGCTCGACGGCACCCCGATGAGCTACTGGGAGGTCTACCGCGCCGACCTCGACCCGCTCGCCGGGCACTACCCCGCCCGCCCGCACGACACCGGCGTGCACCTGCTGCTCGGCCCGGCCGCCAGTCGCGGCCGCGGCCTCGGCGCCCAGCTGCTGGCCGCCGTCGCCGCCCTCGTGCTGCGCCACCGGCCCGACTGCCAACGGGTGGTGGCCGAACCGGACGTCCGCAACCGGCGCTCCGTCCGGGCCTTCGAACGGGCCGGATTCCGGGCCGCCGCCGAACTCGACCTGCCCGACAAGCGCGCCGCGCTGATGGTGCGCGACCGCGAAGCGCCACTCCCCGCCTAGGACACCCCTGTGGACACCTCGACACCCCACGAACCCCCCTACGACCTGCTCGGCGTCGGCATCGGCCCGTTCAACCTCTCGCTCGCCGCCCTCGCCGAGCCGGTACCCGGGCTGCGCACGCTCTTCTGCGACCAGCGCCCCGAGTTCCGCTGGCACCACGGCATGCTGGTGGACGGCGCCCGGATGCAGGTGCCCTTCCTGGCCGACCTCGTCTCACTCGTCGACCCGACCAACCCGTGGTCCTTCCTCAACTACCTGCGCGCCCAGGACCGGCTGTTCCCGTTCTACTTCGCCGAACGCTTCCAGCTGCCCCGCCGCGAGTACGACCACTACTGCCGCTGGGCCGCCGACCGGCTGCCCAACTGCCGCTTCGGCACCGAGGTCACCGCCCTGCACCGGGACGGCCCGCTGTTCCGGGCCGAGCTGACCGACACCGCGACCGGCCGGCGCACCGCCGTACGGGCCCGCAACCTCGCGCTCGGCGTCGGCACCCGGCCGGTGCTCCCCGAGGCCTTCGCCGCCCTGGCCGACCGCCCGCGGGCCTTCCACTCCGCCGAGTACCTGGACCGCCGGGCCGAGCTCGCGGACGCCCGCGACATCACCGTGGTCGGCAGCGGACAGTCCGGCGCCGAGGTCTTCCTCGACCTGCTCCGCCGCCACCAGGACGACGGCGTCCGGCTGCGCTGGCTCACCCGCACCCGGGCGCTCGCCCCCATGGAGTACTCCAAGCTCGGCCTGGAACACTTCACCCCCGACTACACCCGCTACTTCCACGGCCTGCCCGGCCCGGTCCGGGACGCCCTGGTCACCGCCCAGTGGCAGCTGCACAAGGCCGCCAGCGCGGAGACCCTCGCCGAGATCCACGACCACCTCTACGAGCGCACCATCGGCCGCCCGATCGACACCGCCCCGGTCGAGATCACCCCCGGCACCGCCGTCACCGCGGCCCGGCCCGGGCCCTGCGGCGGACTCGAACTGGACTGCCGGCACACCGACTCCGGCGCCGAACACGTGCTGCGCACCGACGCCGTGGTGCTCGCCACCGGCTACCGCGCCGCCCGCCCGGCCGCGCTCGAACCGCTCGCCCACCTGATCGACTGGGACGAGACCGGGCGCTACCGGGTCGACCTCGACCACCGGGTCGCCACCCGGCCCGAGCTCACCGGCGGCCTCTACGTCCAGAACGCCGAACTCCACACCCACGGGGTCGGCGCCCCCGACCTCGGCCTCGGCGCCCACCGGGCCGCCGTCATCCTCAACGCCGTCACCGGCCGGACCGTCCACCGGCTGCCCGACCGCACCGCCTGGACCGGCTTCGCGCCGCCCGGGGCGTCGACCGCGGCGCCGGCCGCGGCCGGGCCCGTAGGCGCTCCGATCGAGCAGACCCCCGTCGTCCCCCACCCCCAGGAGCTGACCCGTGCCGCAACCGTCGGCCGCTGAACCGCCGCTCTACCTGCCCCCGCACCTCACCGCCGGGCACTGGCAGCGGGCCGGCCGCGCCCTGCTGGCCAAGATGCTTGGCGAGTTCGCCTACGAGGACCTGCTCAAGCCCGTCCCGGGCCCCCTCGACGGGGAGTACCTGCTGAAGCTCCCCGAGGCCGAGTACCGCTTCGCCGCCCGGCGCGGGGCCTACGACAGCTGGCAGGTCGACCCCGGGTCGATCCGCTGCTCCCGCCCGGACGGCCTGGACCCGCTGCGCTTCCTCCCGTACGCCCGGGACGCGCTCGGGATGCGCGGCGACACCACCGCCCACCTGGTCCGCGAGCTGTCCGCCACGCTGACCGCCGACGCCCGCCAGCTCGCCACCGCGCTCACCGCCGCCGAGCTCGCCGACCTCGACCACCCCGCCCTGGAGGGCCGGCAGGGCGGCCACCCGTGGATCGTCCCCAGCAAGGGCCGGATCGGCTTCTCCGGCACCGACGCCGCCCGCTGGGCCCCGGAGGCCCGCAGCCCCCGGCCGCTGCCCTGGATCGCCGTCCACCGCCGGCTCGCCGAGTACCGCGGCGTGCCCGGCCTGGAACGCCCCGAGCAGCTGTACGCCCGCGAACTGGACGACGAGGCCGCACTGCGCGCCCCGCTCGGCGCCGACGCCGACGACTACCTGCTGCTGCCCGTCCACCCCTGGCAGTGGGACGAGACGGTCCTGCCGCTGTTCGCGCCCTGGATCGCCTCCGGCGAGATCGTCCCGCTGGCCTCGGACGGCGACCCACGGCTGCCCCAGCAGTCCATCCGCTCCTTCTTCAACACCGCCCACCCCGAGCGCTGCACCGTCAAACTGCCGCTGTCCATCCTCAACACCCTGGTCTGGCGCGGGCTGCCGGTCGAACGCACCCTCGCCGCGCCCGCCGTCACCGCCTGGCTGCACGGGCTGCGCGACGCCGACCCGTACCTGCGGGACGAGTGCCGGGTGATCCTGCTCGGCGAGATCGCCTCCGTCACCGTCGACCACCCGCTCTACCGGGAGATGCCCGACTCGCCGTACCAGTACAAGGAACTGCTCGGCGCGATCTGGCGCGAACCGCTCGGCCCCTTCCTGGCCGGCGACGAGCGCGCCCGCACCCTCGCCGCCCTGCTGCAGAGCGGCTCCGACGGGCGCGCCCTCGCCGTCGAACTGATCGCCCGCTCCGGCCTCACCCCCGCCGGGTGGACCGCCCGGCTGTTCGCCGCGCTGCTGCCGCCGCTGCTGCACTTCCTCTACCGCTACGGACTGGTCTTCTCCCCGCACGGCGAGAACGCCGTCGTGGTCTTCGACGACCGCGGCACCCCGACCCGGCTCGCGGTCAAGGACTTCGTCGACGACGTCAACCTCAGCGACCAGGACCTCCCCGAGCTGCGCGCGCTGCCCCCCGAGGTCGCCGAGGTGCTGCTGCGGGAGAACCCCCAGGGGCTGTGCCAGTTCATCCACTCCGGGCTGTTCATCGGCGTCTTCCGCTACCTCGCCCCGCTGCTGGAGGCGCAGGCCGGCCTCGCCGAGACCGAGTTCTGGGCCCTGCTGCGCGCGGAGATCCACCGCTACCAGGCCCGCTTCCCCGAGCTGCGCGAGCGCTTCGACCTGTTCGACCTGTTCCGCCCCCGGATCGACCGGCTCTGCCTCAACCGCAACCGGCTGCTCATGGACGGCTACCAGGACCGCCCGCACCGCCCGCACGCCGTCCGGCACGGCACCGTGCCGAACGCCCTGGTCGGCGTGGAGGTGCGGCCGCCCGGCCCCCGCCCCGGACAACGGGATCGGATTGTCACCCCCGCCCCGTAGGGTGGAAGGGTCATGACGAACGACTCCGAATCCCACGACTCCGAATCCCAGCGGGCGACGGACCTCGGCGACGCGGCCGAGGAAGCCGTCGCCGTCCCGCGCTCGCGGATTCCCGAGCTCCTGCACGCCGCGGTCGAGGCCGTCGGCGGTGTGGAGCGCCCCGGCCAGATGCGGATGGCCGAGGCCGTCGCCGACGCCGTCGACCACTCCGAGCACCTGCTCGTCCAGGCCGGCACCGGCACCGGCAAGTCCCTCGCCTACCTGGTGCCGGCCCTCGCCCACGGCGACCGGGTGGTGGTCGCCACCGCCACCCTGGCCCTGCAACGCCAGCTGGTGGAACGGGACTTGCCGCGCACGGTCGAGGCGCTGCACCCGGTGCTGCGCCGCCGCCCGCTGTACGCGATGCTCAAGGGCCGCTCCAACTACCTGTGCCTGCACCGGGCCAACGAGGGCACCCCGAGCGAGGAGGGCGAGGGCCTGTTCGACCCGGTCGACGCGCTCGGCGGCCCCACCGGCAAGCTCGGCCAGGACGTGCTCCGGCTGCGCGACTGGGCCGACGAGACCGAGACCGGCGACCGGGACGACATGAGCCCCGGCGTCTCGGACAAGGCCTGGGCGCAGCTCTCCGTCACCTCCAAGGAGTGCCTGGGCGCGACCCGCTGCGCGTACGGGCAGGAGTGCTTCGCGGAGAAGGCCCGGGAGCGGGCCAAGCTCGCGGACGTCGTGGTCACCAACCACGCGATGCTCGCGATCGACGCGATCGAGGGCGCGCCGGTGCTGCCCGAGCACGGGCTGCTGATCGTCGACGAGGCGCACGAGCTGGTCAACCGGGTCACCGGCGCGGCCACCGCCGAGCTGACCGTCGGCGCCGTCAACCGGGCGGTCAAGCGGGCCGCCCGGCTGGCCAACGAGAAGGCCGTGGACGCGCTGCAGGCCGCCGCCGAGAACTACCACGGCCTGATGGAGACCGCTCAGCCCGGCCGGGTCGAGGAACTGCCCGAGTACTTGGCCTACGCCGTCACCGCGATCCGGGACGCCTCCCGGCAGGTGATCACCTCGCTCGGCGAGACCCGGGACAAGGGCCTCAGCGACGAGGACGCCGTCCGCAAGCAGGCGATGGCCTCGGCCGAGACCCTGCACGAGACGGCCGACCGGCTGCTGGAGGGCTCCGAGTACGACGTGGTCTGGATCGAGCGCAGCGACCGCTACGGGCTGGGCACCGCCTCGCTGCGGGTCGCGCCGCTGAGCGTGTCCGGGCTGCTGCGCGAGGGCCTGTACAAGGAGCGCTCGGTCGTCCTGACCTCGGCGACCCTCAAGCTCGGCGGGGACTTCAACGGCGTGGCCGGCTCGCTCGGCCTGCCCAAGGAGACCAGGCTGCCGGACCGGCGCACCCCCGGTGACAACCCGGAGGCCGGCTCCGGCTTCGGCGAGGACGCCGTCCCGCACTGGCGGGGCATCGACGTCGGCTCGCCGTTCAAGTACCCCAAGCAGGGCATCCTGTACGTGGCCAAGCACCTCGCGGACCCCGGGCGCGACCCCGAACGGCCCGACATGCTGGACGAGTTGGCCGAGCTGGTCGAAGCGGCCGGCGGGCGCACCCTGGGCCTGTTCTCCTCGATGCGCGGCGCCCAGGCCGCTGCCGAGGCGATGCGGGAGCGGCTCGACCACCGGATCCTGCTCCAGGGGGAGGACACCCTCGGCGAGTTGATCCGCGAGTTCGCCTCGGACGCCACCACCTGCCTGTTCGGCACCCTCTCGCTCTGGCAGGGCGTGGACGTGCCCGGCTCGGCCTGCCAGCTGGTCGTGATGGACCGGATCCCCTTCCCGCGGCCGGACGACCCGCTGATGAGCGCCCGCCAGAAGGACGTCGAACAGCACGGCGGGAACGGCTTCATGGCGGTCGCGGCGACCCACGCGGCGCTGCTGATGGCACAGGGCGCGGGCCGGCTGGTGCGCGCGGCGGAGGACCGGGGCGTGGTCGCGGTGCTCGACCCGCGGGTGGAGACCAAGCGGTACGGGGGCTTCTTCCGGTCCTCGATGCCGGAGTTCTGGTACACCACGGACCGCAACCAGGTGCGGCGCTCGCTGGCGGCGATCGACGCCTCGGCGGCGCCGGTGCGGCCGGTGGTGCAGCGGGGCTGAGCGGCCCCGGCGCGTGGCGCAGGACGGACGGAGGGGCTCCCCGCTGACGCGGTGGAGCCCCTTCCCGTCGTCGTGCCGACCGCTCGCGGTGGCGGCCGGGTGCCGCCGTCAGAGGCGGCGCAGGACCGCGACCACCTTGCCCAGGATGGTGGCGTTGTCGCCGTTGATCGGCTCGTAGGCCGGGTTGTGCGGCATCAGCCAGATCCGGCCGTCCTCGCGCTTGAGCCGCTTGACGGTGGCCTCGCCGTCGATCATGGCGGCCACGATGTCGCCGTTCTCGGCGACCGGCTGGCGGCGCACCGTGACCCAGTCGCCGTCGCAGATGGCCGCCTCGATCATCGAGTCGCCGCGCACGGTGAGGGCGAACAGCTCGCCCTCGCCGACCAGCTGGCGGGGCAGCGGGAAGACGTCCTCGACCGTCTGCTCGGCCAGGATCGGACCACCGGCCGCGATCCGGCCGACCAGCGGCACGTAGGAGGTGGAGGGCCGCCCGGCCGTCTCGGCGGTGTTGGGGCGGGCCACCTCGACGCCGCGGACCTCGTAGGCGCGCGGGCGGTGCGGGTCGCGGCGCAGGAAGCCCTTGCGCTCCAGGGCCATCAGCTGGTGGGCGACCGAGGAGGTGCTGGACAGGCCGACGGCCTGGCCGATCTCGCGCATGGACGGCGGGTAGCCGCGGCGCTGGACGGAGTCGCGGATGACCTCGATCACCCGGCGCTGGCGCTCGGTGAGGCCGGCCTCGTCGGTGCGGATGCCGGGGGGGCGGCCGGGCATCGAGCGGGCCGGGGAGGGATGGGTGTCGTCCATGGTGGGGGAGTGCTCGATCGGCTGGTCGGGGACGCGGCCCGTGGTGGAAACGGCCGGGCCGGAGAGGCGGTGGTCTTCGCTGCGGTCCATGCTGATGTCCACGCTCTGCTGATTCGTGGTGCGCTGCCCCACCTTGAACTGGGAGTGTTCCTGCACCGGGATGGTGTTGGTTTCGACGGTGTTCACGGCGGCCCCTCTCGACGGCTGTCCTCTCCCCTTTTCCAACCCAACGCGCCTCCTATCGAAAGGTTGCGCCAAACACACGTTCGAGTGAATTATTCGGGAGTTGACTGACTCGATCAAGGCTTTGTTGTACATCGAGTAAATGTTCGACCGGATGTCGACTCCGGAAGTCTAATCGGCGCCGACACGCCAGGGGTGTCACCTCCCCCCGAGACCTAGATGTAGTGGCTAGAGTCCTCTCCGTGCCCAGTACTAGTGGTCGCGCCGCATGATCAGCTTGCCGAAGGCGGGGGCGCATCGCATAGACTCAACCGGTCCGCACGTCCTGCCAGGGAGGGATCCCCAGGTGCACTGCCCCTTCTGCCGGCACTCCGACAGCCGCGTCGTCGACAGTCGGACCACCGAGGACGGCAGCTGCATTCGCCGTCGTCGACAGTGCCCGGACTGCGGTCGCCGTTTCACCACCGTGGAGACGGCCGCGCTGATGGTCATCAAGCGCAGTGGCGTCACCGAGCCGTTCTCCCGGCAGAAGGTCATCACCGGAGTCCGCAAGGCCTGCCAGGGCCGCCCGGTCACCGAGGACGCCCTCGCCCAGCTCGGCCAGCGGGTCGAGGAGTGCGTGCGGGCCAGCGGCAGCGCCGAGCTGACCACCCACGACGTTGGGCTGGCCATACTCGGCCCGCTGCGGGACCTCGACGTGGTCGCCTACCTGCGCTTCGCCAGCGTGTACCAGGCGTACGACGGACTCGAGGACTTCGAGGCCGCCATCGCGGAGATCCGCGCCGAGCGGCCCGCCCCCGAGGCGGACGGCACCTGCGTGCCCGTTCCCGCCGCCGCGCCCTAGGAGGCGCGCCGGGCCCCATGCGGGCCCGCCCAGGAGCCACCACCATGCGGCCCCCGTGGGCCGGTAGCACCACACCGGCCCCGCGTGGGCCCACGCGTGCCCGAAAACGGGGCACAGAACACTACAAACCGTGCGTAAGCGGACGGGGTCCCGTCTGCCCGCACACCGGAAGAACGAACCAGCGGTGCCCGGATTTTTCGGGGCACTTCGGGCGTTTGCCCAGGAGGAGGAGCGAGAAGTGACAGACACCACGAGCGGTTCCGCACGCGGGTCGAAGTCCGAGAAGGCCGTGACCAAGGGTGCCAAGGCCCCCAAGGGCGGTCTCCGGATCGAGCGCATCCACACCACCCCTGGCGTGCACCCGTACGACGAGGTCAGCTGGGAGCGGCGCGACGTCGTCATGACCAACTGGCGTGACGGCTCCATCAACTTCGAGCAGCGCGGCGTCGAGTTCCCCGACTTCTGGTCGGTCAACGCCGTCAACATCGTCACGTCCAAGTACTTCCGCGGCGCCGTCGGCACCCCCCAGCGCGAGTGGAGCCTCAAGCAGATCATCGACCGCGTGGTGCTCACCTACCGCGCGGCCGGCGAGAAGCACGGCTACTTCGCCACCAAGGACGACGCCGAGACCTTCGAGCACGAGCTGACCCACGCCCTCCTCCACCAGGTGTTCAGCTTCAACTCGCCGGTCTGGTTCAACGTCGGCACCAAGCAGCCCCAGCAGGTCAGCGCCTGCTTCATCCTGTCCGTCGACGACTCCATGGAGTCGATCCTCGACTGGTACAAGGAAGAGGGCATGATCTTCAAGGGCGGCTCCGGCGCCGGCCTCAACCTCTCCCGGATCCGCTCCTCCAAGGAGCTGCTCTCCTCCGGCGGCAACGCCTCCGGCCCGGTCTCCTTCATGCGCGGCGCCGACGCCTCCGCCGGCACCATCAAGTCCGGCGGCGCCACCCGGCGCGCGGCCAAGATGGTCGTCCTGGACGTCGACCACCCGGACGTCGAGGCCTTCATCGAGACCAAGGTGAAGGAGGAGGAGAAGATCCGCGCCCTGCGCGACGCGGGCTTCGACATGGACCTCGGCGGCGACGACATCACGTCCGTCCAGTACCAGAACGCCAACAACTCGGTCCGCGTCAACGACGAATTCATGACCGCCGTCGAGAACGGCACCGAATTCGGCCTGCGCGCCCGGATGACCGGCGAGGTCATCGAGACCGTCGACGCCAAGAAGCTGTTCCGCAAGATGGCCGAGGCCGCCTGGGCCTGCGCCGACCCCGGCATCCAGTACGACTCCACCATCAACCAGTGGCACACCTGCCCCGAGTCCGGACGCATCAACGCCTCCAACCCGTGCTCGGAGTACATGCACCTGGACAACTCCAGCTGCAACCTGGCCTCGCTGAACCTGATGAAGTTCCTGCGCGACGACGACTCGTTCGACGCGGAGCGGTTCGCCAAGGTCGTCGAGCTGGTCATCACCGCGATGGACATCTCCATCTGCTTCGCCGACTTCCCCACCGAGAAGATCGGCGAGACCACCCGCGCCTACCGCCAGCTCGGCATCGGCTACGCCAACCTCGGCGCCCTGCTGATGGCCACCGGCCACGCCTACGACAGCGACGGCGGCCGCGCCCTGGCCGGCGCCATCACCTCGCTGATGACCGGCACCGCCTACCGCCGCGGCGCCGAACTCGCCGGCGTCGTCGGCCCGTACGACGGCTACGCCCGCAACGCCACCGCCCACCAGCGGGTCATGAAGCAGCACGCCGACGCCTCCCTGGACGCCGTCTCCTTCGACGACCTGGACGCCCCGGTCTGGCTCCGGGCCAACAAGTCCTGGCAGGACGTGCTGCGCATCGGCGCGCAGAACGGCTTCCGCAACGCCCAGGCCTCGGTCCTCGCCCCGACCGGCACCATCGGCCTGATGATGGACTGCGACACCACCGGCGTCGAGCCCGACCTCGCCCTGGTCAAGTTCAAGAAGCTCGTCGGCGGCGGCTCGATGCAGATCGTCAACGGCACCGTCCCGCGCGCCCTCAAGCGCCTCGGCTACCAGGACGAGCAGATCGAGGCGGTCGTCGCCCACATCGCCGAGCACGGCAACGTGGTGGACGCGCCGGGCCTCAAGACCGAGCACTACGAGGTGTTCGACTGCGCGATGGGCGAGCGCTCCATCTCCCCGATGGGCCACGTGCGGATGATGTCGGCGATCCAGCCGTGGATCTCCGGCGCCATCTCCAAGACCGTGAACATGCCCGCCACGGCGACCGTCGAGGACGTCGAGGAGATCTACTTCGAGGCGTGGAAGATGGGCGTCAAGGCGCTCGCCATCTACCGCGAAAACTCGAAGGTCGGCCAGCCGCTCTCGGCCAAGAAGAAGGACTCCGAGACCGAGGCCAAGGCCGAGGAGGCCCCCGCCCCCGCCGCCGTGGTCGAGAAGGTCGTCGAGTACCGCCCCGTCCGCAAGCGCCTGCCCAAGGGACGCCCGGGCATCACCACCTCCTTCACGGTCGGTGGCGCCGAGGGATACATGACCGCCAACTCCTACCCGGACGACGGCCTCGGCGAGGTCTTCCTGAAGATGTCCAAGCAGGGCTCGACCCTCGCGGGCATGATGGACGCCTTCTCCATCGCCGTCTCGGTCGGCCTCCAGTACGGCGTGCCGCTGGAGACCTACGTCTCGAAGTTCACCAACATGCGCTTCGAGCCGGCCGGCCTGACCGACGACCCGGACGTGCGGATGGCCCAGTCGATCGTCGACTACATCTTCCGCCGCCTGGCGCTGGACTTCCTGCCGTTCGAGACCCGCTCGGCGCTGGGGATCCACTCCGTCGAGGAGCGCACCCGCCACCTGGAGACCGGCTCCTACGAGCCGCTGGAGGCCGAGGAGCTCGACACCGAGTCCCTCGCCCAGTCCGCCCCGGTCGCCGCGGCCAAGCCGGCCCCGGCCCCGGCCCCCGCCCCGGCCGTCGAGGCGCCCAAGGCGGCGCCGAAGCAGGCCCACAACTCGACGGAGCTGATGGAGATCCAGCTCGGCCTCAACGCCGACGCGCCGCTCTGCTTCTCCTGCGGCACCAAGATGCGCCGCGCCGGCAGCTGCTACCTCTGCGAGGGCTGCGGCTCCACCAGCGGCTGCAGCTGACCGCAGCGCTGACCCCGCGCGGGTGAGCAACCGCTGAGGCGGGGCGAGGACTTCACGTCCTCGCCCCGCCTCTTCTCGTTGTCCCGGGGCGCCGATGTCACGGATGGGGGTGGTGGTCGGTCGTAGGGGGTGTACGGGTGCGCGGGTGCTCGGCGTTCGGTGAGAGGAGTGGTGCGGTGACGGGGACGGTGCTGGTGACCGGGGCGACGGGGACGTTGGGGCGGGAGGTGGTGCGGCTGCTGGTGGCGCGCGGGGTGACGGTGCGGGGGCTGAGCCGTCGGGCGCGGGCGGCGGGTGACGGGGTCGAGTGGGTGGTCGGGGACCTGGTGGGCGGGGCCGGGATCGCGGCGGCCGTGGCCGGGGTGGAGACGGTGCTGGACTGCGCGACCACGCAGGGGCGGAAGGACGTGGCGGGGGTCGGGCGGCTGGTGGCGCAGGCCCGGCGGGCCGGGGTGCGGCACCTGGTGTACGTGTCGATCGTGGGGATCGACCGGGTGCCGCTCGGGTACTACCGGGCGAAGCTCGACTGCGAGCGGGTGGTGCGGGAGTCGGGGCTGGGGTGGACGGTGCTGCGGGCGACGCAGTTCCACGACCTGCTGTTCAAGGCCTTCGACCTGAGCGCGCGGCTGCCGGTGTTCCCGGTGGTGAGCGGCGCCGGGGTGCAGCCGGTGGACGTCCGGGAGGTGGCGGAGCGGCTGGTGGAGCTGGTGGGGCGGGAGCCGGCCGGGTTCGCGCCGGAGGTGGGCGGGCCGCGGGTGCGGTCGTACCGGGAGCTGGCGGAGGCGTACCTGCGGGCGGCGGGTCGGCGGCGGCCGGTGCTGCCGCTGCGGGTGCCGGGGGCGGTGGGGCGGGCCCTGCGGGCGGGTGGGCTGACGACGCCGGAGCGGGCGGTGGGGCGGGGGACCTTCGAGGAGGCGTTGGCGCGGCGGTTCGGCTGAGCCGCGGGCCCGCCGCTCGGCCGAACTGCCACGCAGTTGTCAACCAGGGTTGACATTCCCGAGGGTGTCAACCAGAGTTGACGTCATGAGCGAGAGCGGAGAGCTCGCGGCCGCCGCGAGCAGTCGTGACCCCGCCGTGGGGCTCCGGGCGGTCCGCGCCCTGCGTGATCTGGCGGACCGTCTGGAGGCCCTCCAGGTGGGCAACGCCCGGTCGCAGGGCTGGTCCTGGCAGGACATCGCGGTCTGCCTCGGGGTGACCAGGCAGGCGGTCCACAAGAAGCACGCACGACGGGGGCCCGGCAAGGGCGAGGACGGAGGCTGAGCGATGTTCGAACGGTTCACCCAGGAGGCCCGGAGGGTCGTGGTCGTCGCCCAGGAGGAGGCGAGGCAGCTGCGGGACGACCGGGTCGGGACGGAGCACCTCCTGCTGGGGGTCCTGGAGCAGTCGCAGGATCTGGCGGCGTCCGTCCTGATCGGGGCCGGCCTGGACCAGGAGGCCGCGCGGCAGGCGGTGCGGCGCCTGCGGGGGAAGGGGGACCGGCAGGTCCTGGCCACGATCGGGGTCGACCTGGACGCGGTGCGGGAGGCGGTCGAGGCGGCCTTCGGGGAGGGGGCGCTGGACGCCCCGCCGGAGGAGGGGCGCAAGCGCTGGGGCCGGTTCCGCTCCGGTGGCTCGACGGCCGGGCACATCCGGTTCTCGACCCCGGCGAAGAAGGCGCTGGAGCTCTCCCTGCGGGAGTCGCTGCGCCTGGGGTCGAAGGAGATCGGGGTGGGCCACCTGCTGCTCGGGGTGCTCCGCGAGGGGGAGGGGCTCGGGGTGCTGGTGGTCGCCGACCACGGGCTGGACACGGCCGCCGTGCGGCAGGCGGTGGAGGCGGAACTGGCCTGAGCGGCGGTGCCGGGAAGGGGTGGAAGGTGTCGCCGTGCGGTGTACTCGGCGTGAATGAAGGAGATTGACCGTCAACTAGCGGGTTGAGGCCAATGTCTGAATCGATATGATCGGCCGAAAGCGTGAACCGATCAGCCGCCCGGAGGCGTTTCGCGACGCCACCGGGCGGTCTGGTATGCGCCCGACCAGCTGTCGGCGGCCGCAACCGTCGCCGACCCGCCGCCCGCGCCGCCGCCCGCCGACGTTGCCGAGGACCGCCCCGATGAGAGAAGCCACCAGCCCCGACGGTCGGCCGCGCCGCCGCTCCGCGCCGCGCACCGTCGCCCTGACCGCGGCCGCCGTGCTGCTGGCGCTGGTCGCCGCGCCGGTCGGCGTCAGCCGGGCCCTGGGCGCGCACCAACCGCTCACCGCGCTCGCGGTGGCCGCCGTGGCGGTGCTCTGGCTGATCGTGGTCGGCCTGGCCGCGAGCGGCGCCGAGCGCGCCCGCCGGCTGACCGACGACCTGGCCGTCCAGCACGGGGAGACCCGGGCCGCGCTGGTCGCCGCCGGAACCGCCCGGCAGGCCGAGACGGCCGCCCAGGACCGGGCCGCCGCCGCGTTCGCCGAACGGGACGCCGCCCGCGCCGAGCACGCCCGGGTCGAGGCGGACCTCACCGCCGCGCACGCCGAACTGGCCCGGCTGGGGGCCCGGCTGGAGGCCGAGCGGGCCGCGGCCGGGGCGGAGCGGGAGCGGGCCGCCGACGAGCGGGCCGAACTGGAGCGGATCCCCGAGGGCGTCCTGCCCGAGGTGGTGGAGAAGCTCCGCGGGGGCGCGTCCGTGGACAGCGCGCTGGCCGCCCACCGCAAGCACCCCCAGTACGCGCTGCTGCGCGCGGTCGGCGAGGAGGTCGGCCGCGGCGAGCGCCTGCGGGCCGCCGCGCTCGCGGTCTGCGCGACCGCCGCCGGCCGGGTCCAGGCGCTGGCCACGAGCATGCACGCCGAACTGCGCGAGATGCAGCACCGGCACGACGAGGAGGTCCTCGGCGACCTGCTGCGGCTGGACCACTCGACCGCCCAGGCGGGCCGGATGGCGGACAGCATCGCGGTGCTCACCGGCGCCCGCTCCGGCCGCCGCTGGGCCAAGCCGATCGCGGTGGAGTCGGTACTGCGCGGTGCGCTCGGCCGGATCGGCGCCTACCAGCGGGTCCGGCTGCACAACGCCAGCACCGCCGCGGTGGCCGGCTTCGCGGCCGAAGGCGTGATGCACGCGCTGGCCGAACTGCTGGACAACGCCACCAACTTCTCCGCTCCGCCGGCCGAGGTGCACGTCTACGTCGAGGAGGTGCCGGCCGGTCTGGCGGTGACCGTCGAGGACAGCGGGCTGGGCCTGAGCGACAGTTGGCTGCGCCGGGCCGAACGGGCCGTCTCCGCCGAGCCGCTGGACCTCGCCACGCTGTCCGCCGGTACCCGGCTGGGCCTCGCGGTGGTCGGCGTGCTGGCGCGCAAGCACGGGCTGCAGATCTCCTTCCGGCCGTCGGCCCGCGGCGGTACCGGGGTGGTGATGCTGATCCCGCAGCAGGTGGTCACCCACCTGGTTCCGACGCCCGCCCCGGCGGCCGCGCCCGTGACGGCGTCCGCGCCGGCCGTGGAGTCCGTGCGCCCGGCGCTCACCCCCGCCCGCCCGGTGCCCGCCTCGCTGCTGCTCGCCTCGACCCCGGCTGCCTCGAACCCGACTGCCTCGACCCCGCCCGCCGTGGCCGTCCCGGTACCTGTCGTCCCGGCACCTGCTGCCCCGGCCCACGCCGTCGCAGCACACGCCGTCCCGGCGGCTGCCGCCCCCGCCCAGACCCCGTCCGGGCCGACCCGGATGACCGACAGCGGCCTGCCGCAGCGCCGCCGCGGCCAGACGATGGCCACCACCACCCCGGCGACGGCCCCGGCCGCGAAGCCCGTACGGACCGACGCGGTGCGCGCCGCCGCCCGGTTCGGGGCCTTCCGCCGGGCCGCCCAGCCGGCGCTGCCCGCCCCCGGGGCGGCGCCGACCGCGGACACCGACACCGAGACCACGCCCGACGCTTCCCCCGTCACCGAGAAGGACTCCTGATGAGCAGCGCCACCGACCGCGACCTCGACTGGCTGTTGGAAAACCTGCTGGCGGCCACCCCCGGCAGCCGGCACGCCCTGGTGCTGTCCGCCGACGGCCTCAAGCTCTGCCACACCGCCGGGCTGAGCGCCGACCAGGCCGACCAGCTGTCGGCGATCGCCTCCGGACTGCAGAGCCTGGCGCACGGCGCCTCGATCGAGTTCGGGGACGGCAGCGGCGGCGTGCGGCAGTCGATGACCGAGTTCCACGGCGGCATCCTGTGCATCGTGGCGGCCGGTGAGGGCGCGCACCTCGCGGTGGTCACGGACGACGAGGCGGACGTGGGCGTGGTCGGCCACAACATGCACGGCCTGATCGAGCAGATCGGCGTCCACCTCAGCGCGCCCGCCCGGGAGGCGGACGCGGAACCCGGCGCGGACGCCGCGGGCGAGAGCGCCGGGATATGAACGCCGGGCCCGTGCTGCCGGGTCGGGACGACGACCCGGACCGCCTCTACACCATCACCGGGGGCCGCAGCCGCGCCCCTTCGGTCGCCTTCGACCTGGTCACCCTGATCGTCGCGGAGCGGCAGCCGGCGCCGGGGATGCAGTCGGAGCACGTCCGGATCCTGCGGATGTGCGAGGCCCCGACCGCCGTGGTGGAGGTGGCGGCGGAGCTGCAGCTGCCGGTCTCGGTGGTGAAGATCCTGCTCGGCGACCTGCTGGAGGCCGGGGCGGTCACCGCCCGGCACCCCAGGTTCGCGCCGAACAAGGCCCGGCTGCCCGATCTCGACACGTTGAAGCAGGTGCTGCATGGCCTCCAACGGCTCTGACCTCCAGGACCTCCAGGATGTCCAGGACGTCCCGGACGTCCAGGACCTCCGGCCCGTGGGGCGCACCCCGCTGCGGGCGACCGCCGACAACGCGTTGAAGATCGTCGTGGTCGGCGGGTTCGGGGTGGGCAAGACCACGTTGGTCGGCTCGGTCAGCGAGATCCGCCCGCTGAACACCGAGGAGGTGATGACCCGGGCGGGGGAGGGCATCGACCCGGCGGGCAGCTGGGGCAAGCGCTCCACCACCGTCGCCTTCGACTTCGGCCGGATCACCCTGTCGGAGCGCCAGGTGCTGTACCTGTTCGGCGCGCCCGGGCAGGAGCGCTTCTGGTTCCTCTGGGACCGGCTGTTCAGCGGTGCGCTGGGGGCGGTCGTGCTGGTGGACACCCGGCGGCTGGAGGACTCCTGGTACGCGATCGACCGGCTGGAGCACCACGGCACGCCGTTCGTCGTGGCCCGCAACAACTTCGGCGAGCCCGGCCACACCCTGGAGCAGGTTCGGGAGGCGCTGGACCTGCCGCCGGAGGTTCCGCTGGTGGACTGCGACGCCCGTGACCGGGAGTCCGGCAAGCAGGTGCTGATCGAGCTGGTCCACCACCTGGCCGCCCTCGCCGGGGCGGACGCGGCCGCGCTGGCCGGACCCGGAGCACCCGACGCGATCTACGAGGAGAGCACCCCGTGACCGAGCCCGCCGTCACCCCGCCCCCGGGCTGCCCGGCGCACGCCGGCGCCACGCCGCTGTACGGGCCGCGCTTCCAGACCGACCCGGCCCAGCTCTACCGCGAGCTGCGCGCCGCGCACGGCCCGGTCGCCCCGGTCGAGCTGGCCGGCGGCGTGCCCGCGTGGCTGGTCATCGGCTACCGGGAGCTCCAGCAGGTCACCGGCCAGCCGCAGTTGTTCGGCCGGGACTCCAGCCGCTGGCACGCGTGGCGGACGCTGCCCGCGGACTGGCCGTTGAAGCCGATGATGGCCCCGGTGCCGTCGATCCTGTACGCGGAGGGCGAGGAGCACGTCCGGCGCTCCCGGGCGGTCACCGACGCGCTGGCCGGGATCGACCCGTACGAGCTGCGCAAGCACGCCGAGGAGATCGCCGACGGGCTGATCGACGAGTTCGCCGGGCGCGGCGAGGCCGACCTGGTCGCCGAGTACGCGCACCGGATGCCGCTGCTGGTGCTGTGCCGGGTCCTCGGTCTGGACGAGGAGCAGGCGCCGCAGCTGATCGCGGCGCTGCTGGCCATGCTGGACGGCGGTGCGGACGCCCCGGCCGGCGCCCAGCGGCTGCTGGAGCTGATGCTCGCGCTGGTGGAGGAGAAGTCCGAGCACCCGGGGGCCGACGTGGCCTCGCGGATGCTGGAGCACCCGGCGGGGCTGACCCACGACGAGGTGATGCGCGACCTGCGGGTGCTGCTGATCGCCGGTCACCAGCCCAGTTCGTACTGGATCTCCAACACCTTGCGGCTGATGCTCACCGACGAGCGTTTCGCGGCCTCGCTGGCCGGCGGCCGGCGCAGCATCAGCCAGGCCCTCAACGAGGCGCTCTGGGAGGACACCCCGACCCAGATCTTCGCCGGCCGCTGGGCGGTGCGGGACACCCAGCTCGGCGGCCAGCGGATCGCCGAGGGCGACATGCTGCTGCTGGGTTTCGCCGGGGCCAACGCGGATCCGTCGGTGCGCCGACCCGACGGCCGTCCGGCCGAGGGGAACCGGGCGCACATGAGCTACTCGTACGGCGAGCACGGCTGCCCGTTCCCGGCCCAGGAGGCGGCCGAGGTGATCGCCACCACCGCGATCGAGGTGCTGCTGGACCGGCTGCCGGACCTGCGGCTGGCGGTGGCCGAGCACGCCCTGGTGTGGCGGCCCTCGGCCTGGGTGCGCGGACTGGTCGCGCTGCCGGTCTCGTTCAGCCCGGGGTACTAGGTTCCGTCCGATGTGCCGAGGGCCCGTCTTCCGACTCCCGCCCGCGGGGCGTTCGAGGACGGGCCCCGGCGAGGCCTTGCGGATCTTGGTCGGGCGGGTCAGGATCCACAGGACGTGCACAACCGTTCGAAGAACCTTTACGTCAAGGAGAGTTGCCGCCGATGACCGCTGCCCCGGCCCCGGCCCCGATCGCCCTCGACCCGTTGGCCCGCGACAACGCCGCCGAGGGTGCCCTGCTGCGGGCCGCCGGTCCGGCGGTGCCGGTCGTGCTGCCCGGCGGGGTCGCCGCCTGGGCGGTGACCCGGCACGCGGCCGCGCGCGACCTGCTGACCGACGCCCGGCTGGTCAAGGACGCCCGGCACTGGGCGGCCTACCAGCGCGGTGAGGTGCCGAAGACCTGGCCGCTGATCGGCCTGGCGGTGCCGGGCCCGAGCATGGTGACCACGGACGGTGCCGAGCACCGCCGACTGCGGGCGCTGGTCGCCCAGGCCTTCACCCCGCGCCGGGTCGAGCTGATGCGCCCGCGGGTGGAGGAGATCACCCACGCGCTGCTGGACGCCCTGGCGGCCGGGGAGCCGCTGGTCGACCTCAAATCGGCCTTCGCCTTCCCGCTGCCGATGACGGTGATCTGCTCGCTGCTGGGCGTCCCGGAGTCGGACCACGGCCTGCTGCGCGACCTGTACGAGCGGTTCTTCGGGGTCAAGCCCGACCCGGAGGGCATCCAGGCGACCGTCGCCGGGCTGAACGCCTTCGTCAACGGCCTGGTGGCGCAGCGCCGTTCGGCGCCGGGCGAGGACCTGGCGAGCGTGCTGCTGGCGGCGGACACCGAGGGCGGGGCGCTCACCGACGCGGAGGCGGCGGCCACCCTGCGGGTGATCATCGCGGCCGGCCACGAGACCACCGTCAACCTGATCGGCAACGCGGTGCGGGCGCTGCTGGCGCACCCGGACCAGCTGGCGCTGGTGCGCGCGGGCGAGGTCTCCTGGGACGCGGTGGTCGAGGAGTCGCTCCGCTGGACCCCGCCGACCAGCAACTTCCTGTTCCGCTTCGCCGCCGAGCCGATCGAGGTCGGCGAGCTGGTGATCCCGGCGGGCGACCCGGTGCTGGTCTCGTACAACGCGATCGGCCGGGACCCGTTGCAGCACGGGGTGACGGCGGAGCTGTTCGACATCACCCGGGACCCGACCCGGCACCTGTCCTTCGGCCACGGTCCGCACGTCTGCCCCGGCTCGCCGCTGGCCCGGCTGGAGGCGGCGGTCGCGCTGCCGGCGCTGTTCGAGCGCTTCCCCGGGCTGGCTCCGGCGGTGCCGGACGGCGAGCTGCGGCCGAGCCCGTCGCTGGTGGTGAACAGCCTGCGGGAGCTGCCCGTCCGGCTCTGGTGACCGGCCCGACCGGCCCGACCGGCCCGACCGGCCCGACCGGCCTGGCCGAAGCGTGTTGACAGTACGTCAGATGAGCGGCCCCGTCCGGATTCCGGGCGGGGCCGCGGGCGTTCGCCGGTTTCGGACGTGATGATCGGGGCACCGGTGTGGGGAAGGTCGACCATGGACCTTGGCGGCGGCGGAAGGCTGCGTTAACGTCGTCGAATCGGTTCGGCCGCCCGCTCGCCCAGCGATCCCTGCACGCCCATCTCCGGTACAGCGCAATGTCGTTCAGCCCACCCGAGGCAGCATGCCCTGGCGAGGAGGACCGCATTGACCTTCAACCCGACCGCGCCGTACGCGAGTTCGCGCCGTCGACCGCTGGCCGTATCCGCTCTGCTGGCGGCGCTGGCCCTGACCGCGGCCTGCTCGAACAGCTCCGGCGGTTCGGGCGGCGGCGACGGGGCGGCCCGGACGCTGACCGGTGACTGCGCCAAGTACCAGCCGTACGCAGGGCATTCGGGCACCACGGTGACGATGTTCGCCTCGATCCTCAGCCCGGAGTCGGACAACCTGGAGAAGTCCTGGGCCGAGTTCAGCTCGTGCACCGGGATCAAGATCAGCTACGAGGGGTCCAACGACTTCGAGTCCCAGCTGCCGGTCCGGGTGGCCGGCGGCAACGCCCCGGACTTCGCGATCATCCCCCAGCCGGGCCTGCTGGCGCAGATGGTGAAGAGCGGCAAGGTGGTCAAGCCGCCCGCTGAGACCGTCGCCAACCAGGGCAAGTGGAGCCCGGTCTGGAAGACCTACGGCTCGGTCGACGGTACCTTCTACGCGGCGCCGATGAGCGCCAACATGAAGTCCCTGGTCTGGTACTCGCCGAAGACCTTCAAGGCGGCCGGCTACGAGGTGCCGAAGACCTGGGCGGACCTCATGGCGCTCAGCGACCGGATCGCTAAGGCGGGCGGTCCCAAGCCCTGGTGCGGGGGCATCGCCTCCGGCACGGCCACCGGCTGGCCGGCCACCGACTGGCTGGAGGAGGTGGTGCTGGGCACGTACGGCGGTGAGGTGTACGACCAGTGGGTCGGCCACCAGGTGAAGTTCTCCGACGAGAAGATCGCCACGGCGATGCGGACGGTCGCCGACTGGATGCAGAACCCGGCCTGGGTCAACGGCGGCTACGGCGGCGTCAAGTCGATCGCCACCACCACGTTCCAGGACGCGGGCGCGCCGATCCTCACCGGCAAGTGCGCGATGCTCCAGCAGGCCTCCTTCTACGAGGCGCAGTGGCCCAAGGGCACCAAGGTCGCCCCGGACGGCGACGTCTTCGCCTTCCACCTGCCCGCCGTCAACCCGTCGATCGCCAACCCGGTCGAGGGCGGCGGCGAGTTCCTGGCCGCCTTCTCCAGCAAGCCCGAGGCGCAGGCGGTGCAGAACTACCTGTCCAGTGCGGACTGGGCGAGCAGCCGGGTGAGGACCGCGACCGGCTGGGTCTCGGCCAACCAGGGCGTGGACAAGAGCCTCTACACCGACCCGATCGACAAGCTCTCCGCGGAGGCGCTGACCGACCCGAGCGCCACCTTCCGCTTCGACGCCTCCGACATGATGCCGGCGGCCATCGGCTCCGGGCAGGAGTGGACGTCGCTGACCGCCTGGTTCGCCGAGGGGCAGTCGATCCAGAAGGTCGCCGCCGACATCGACGCCGCCTGGCCGAAGTAGCCGCCCGAGCGGCCGCCGACCGAGCAGCTGACTGAACAGCTGACTGAGCAGCTGGCAGGGCAGCCGACCGAGCGGCCGCCGGAGCAGCCCGCCCGGCCGGCGTCCGGGACCACCCGCCGAGGGCGGTGCGGGGCCACCCACCCGCACCGCCCGCCCCTCCTCCTCTCTCACCTGCTCCCCTGACCTGCTCCCCGACCCTGCTTCCCGACCCTGCTTCCCGACCCGCTTCCCCTTCCCGCTGGACGAACCGAAGGGACGTGCAGCCATGCCCGTAACCGGCTCCCCGCCGGCCGCCGACTCCCTGGCCGTCGGCGCCTGGGGCGACGCGGCGATCAAGTTCGGCAACAGCTTCGGCGCGATCGCGGGCTTCCTCGGCGTCCTGCTGGTGGTCTTCCTGGTCGCCGGGCGCGCCCGGGGCCGGCTGGCCCGCCCGCTGGCCGTCCTGGTCCTCCTCGGCCCGGCGGTGCTGCTGCTGGCGGTCGGCCTGGTGGTGCCGCTGATCCGCACGGTCTACCTGAGCCTGCACGGCCCGGACGGCAGCACCTTCGTCGGCGCTGAGAACTTCGGCTGGGCGTTCACCACCGAATCGGTGCGGAAGGTGCTGCTCAACACCCTGCTGTGGCTGGTGGTCGCGCCGCTGGTGGCGACCGGTCTGGGCCTGGTGCTGGCCCTGCTGGTGGACCGGATGCGCGGCCAGTCGGTCTACAAGTCGCTGATCTTCATGCCGATGGCGATCTCACTGGTGGGCGCCTCGATCATCTTCAAGTTCGTCTACGAGGCGCGCGGCAAGGACCAGCCGCAGATCGGCCTGCTCAGCCAGCTCGCCCACGCGGTGGGCTGGTCGGACCCGCCGAACTGGCTGCTCAGCCAGCCGCTGAACACCTTCCTGCTGATGGCGGTGATGGTCTGGGTGCAGACCGGCTTCGCGATGGTGGTGCTCTCGGCGGCGATCAAGGCGATCCCGGACGAGGTGGTGGAGGCGGCCCGGCTCGACGGTGCGACCGGGGTGAGGCTGTTCTGGCACGTCACCGTGCCGATGATCCGCACCACGGTGATGGTCGTCCTGACCACGGTCATGATCATCACTTTGAAGGCCTTCGACATCGTCCGCACCATGACCGGCGGCAACTTCGGCACCCAGGTGCTGGCCAACGAGATGTACACGCAGTCCTTCGCGCAGTTCGACGACGGGCGGGGCGGCGCCCTCGCGGTCCTGCTGTTCCTCGCGGTGCTGCCGCTGGTGGCCTACAACATCGTCCAGCTGCGGAGGGAGCGTGAGGTGCGGTGAGCATTCCTGAGGCGAAAGCCGTCAGCCGCCGTCCGGTCGGGGGGAGCCCCGTGCGGAAGGCTTTCAGCAGCCCCCTGGCCTCGCTGTTCGTGATCGCCGTGACGGTGCTCTGGACGGTCCCGACCCTCGGCCTGCTGGTGACCTCGCTGCGCCCCAAGCAGGACGTGACGAAGGACGGCTGGTGGAACGCCCTGCTCCACCCGGACTTCGGCCTCGGCAACTACCACACGGTGCTGTTCGAGGGCGGCTCCGGCGGCTCCACCGGCCTGCTGCCCTTCCTGGTGAACTCGCTGGCGATCAGCATCCCGGCCACCCTCTTCCCGCTGGTGCTCGCGGCGATGGCGGCGTACGCGCTGGCGTGGGTGCGGTTCCGGGGGAGCGACGCGGTGTTCTTCACGGTGTTCGCGCTCCAGGTGGTGCCGCTCCAGATGGCGCTGATCCCGCTGCTGCGGCTGTTCTCCGGCGGTGCGCACCTGGGGGCGCTGACGCTGATCCCGGCGGTGGACCTCAAGGGCAGCTACGCGCCGGTCTGGCTGGCGCACACCATGTTCGCGATGCCGCTGGCGGTGTTCCTGCTGCACAACTTCATCGCCCAGCTGCCGCGCGACCTGATGGAGGCGGCGGTGGTGGACGGAGCCTCGCACTTCAAGATCTTCCGTTCGATCGTGCTGCCACTGTGCGCCCCGGCGCTGGCCTCGTTCGCGATCTTCCAGTTCCTCTGGGTCTGGAACGACCTGCTGGTCGCGCTCACCTTCGCCGGCGGCACACCGGAGGTGGCGCCGATGACGGTCCGGCTGGCACAGCTGTCCGGGTCGCTGGGCGGGCGTTGGGAGCTGCTCACGGCGGGGGCGTTCCTGTCGATCATCGTGCCGCTGATCGTCTTCTTCGCCCTCCAGCGGTACTTCGTCCGCGGACTGCTGGCGGGTTCGGTCAAGGGGTAGGGCGGACGGCCCGGCCCGGCCCGGCTCGGGTTCGGCTCGGGTCCGGCTCGGGTCCGGCTGTGGCGGGCGCCGGGGTGGCGGCCCTCCGGGCTCTTCTGAACGCGTTCAGAACCAACTTTTGAACTTGTTCAGAATCGTCTACAGTCGGCTGCGGGAGGCGTCGAGTACGCCCGCCCCGCGGACCGCCCGGAGGACGGCTTCCGCATGCCCGCCGACCACCGAGGGGGACTCATGCCAGGCCCGTCCACGCCTGCCCCGACCGATCCGCAGCCCGGAGCCGAGCACGGCCCGTCGGCCGGCCACAGCCTGTCGGCCGGCCACAGCCCGTCGGTCGAGCACAGCCTGTCGGCCGAGTACGGCCCGTCGGCCGAGCCGGACGCGCAAGCCGCCCCGGACTCGCCGTTCGACATGTACCGGCCCGGCGCCCCGCACCGCGCGCCGGACGCACCCGTGCCCCCGCAGCCCGGCCGGCTGCGCGCCACCGACCCCGAGCGGCACGCGGCCGCCACCCCCCGGGTCCTCCTGCTCGCCGTGCTCGCCGGACTGCTGACGGCCTGGCTGCTGTACGACGGGATCGGCGCCAACCTGCTGATCTGCGGCGCCGCCACGGCCGGCGTCGCCGGCCTGGTCGCCCGAACCGCCGGCCGCCGGATCCGGCCCTGGACGCTCGCCTGGAGCCTGCTGGCCCTCGCCCTGCTCGCCGTCCCGGCCCGCTGGGACGCGGGCTGGCCCGCCCTGCTCGCCTCCGGCTGTGCGCTGGGACTGGCCTCGCTCGCCCTGCACGGCGGGCGCCGCTGGCCGGGGGTGCTGCTCGCCCTGCCCGCCCTGGTCTGGCAGCTGATCCCGGGGCTGAGCTGGATCTGGGAAAGCCTGGAGGGCCGCCCGCTGCCGGGAGCCGGACGGCTCGTCCCGGTGCTCAAGGCGCTCGCCGTCGCCGCCGTCCTGCTGACCGTCTTCGGCCTGCTGTTCGCCGGCGCCGACGCCGCCATGGCGGACCTGCTGGCCGGCCTGGTCCCCAGCTTCGACGTCCACCAGCTGCCGGGGCGCGGCACCCTGTTCGGGCTCGGCACGCTCACCGCCCTCGGCTTCGCGCACATCGCCGCCGGGCCGCGCCGCTGGGACCGGCTGGAGGTCCGCCCGGGCCGCGAACGGCGACGGCTGGAGTGGGCGCTGCCGCTGGTCGCGCTCGACCTGCTGTTCGGCGCCTTCGCGGTGATCCAGGCGGTCATGGTGCTCGGCGGCGCGGACGCCGTGCTGGCCAACACCGGGATGAGCCGCTCCGCGTACGCCCGGCAGGGCTTCTGGCAGCTGAGCGTGATCACCGTGCTGACCCTGGTCGTGGTGGCCGTCGCCAAGCGCTGGGCGCCGCGCACCACCCCGAGTGACCGCCGGCTGGCCCGGATCCTGCTCGGACTGCTCTGCCTGCTCGCGCTGGCCGTGGTCGCCTCGGCGCTCGGCCGGATGTGGTTCTACGTGGACGCCTCCGGGCTGACCACGCTGCGGCTGTGGGTGCTGGTGGTCGAGATCTGGCTGGGCGCCGTGTTCCTGCTGCTGCTGGCCGCCGGGCTCACCCGCCGGGGCGGGGGCTGGCTGCCGCGCGCCGTAGTCCTCAGCGGGATGCTCACCGTCGCCGTCTACGGGCTGATGGGGCCGGACGCGATCGTCGCGGAGCAGAACGTGGCCCGGTACGAACGGTCGCAGCAGATCGACCTGCGCAACGTCCGCGACCTCTCGGCCGACGCGGTGCCCGCCCTGGACCGGCTGCCCGAGCCGCAGCGGTCCTGCGCGCTGCAACTGATCCGACGCGACCTCGACCGGGACACCCGGCCCTGGTACGCGGCCGGCGGCTCGGTCACCGGGGCGCGGCAGGTGCTGGCCGAACGGCCGTTGGTGGAGGGGCCGCGGTCGGGGCGGGGGCCCTGCGAGTGGGCCGGGCTGGCGTCCGAGCGGGGCTGGTAGCGGCCGCCGGGCCCGGGCCGGGGGCGGCTGGGAACGCCGCGGGGCCGGCCGGGAGCGTGCTGCTCCCGGCCGGCCCTCGGCGGTTCCGTGCCCTGCGGCGGTTCCGGTGCCCCTCGGCGGTTCCGGTGCCCCGCGGGGGCCCGGTGCCCTGCGGCGGTTCCGGTGCCTCGCCGGGGCCCGGTGCGGATCAGTGCATCGCGATGCCGGCGCTGTCGCCGCTCGGCAGGTCGCTCGCCTTCGCCTTGACGACGAAGACCGCGATCAGCAGCGCGATCCCGGCGAGCACCGCGCCGACGATGAAGCCGTGCGAGATCCCCTGGGCGAGCACCGAGTTGGCGGCGTCGGAGCCCGGGAGGAACTCGTGGTGCTGTTCGAAGTAGCTGTGCTCCGCCGGACTGCCGTTCTGCAGGAACGCCGGCATCTGGAGCTTGCCCTCGGCGGTCGCGTAGTGCGCGAAGACCGTGGTCAGGATCGAGAGGCCGAGCGAACCGCCGATCTGCTGCATCGAGTTGAGCAGACCGGAGGCGGCGCCGGTCTCCTCGCCCGGGACGCCCGCGACCGAGAGCAGCATCACCGGGACGAAGATCAGGCCCATGCCGAAGCCGAAGATCACCGTGGGGCCGAGGACACCGTCGAGGTAGCCGCTGTCCTTGCCCATCTGGGTCAGCCAGGTGAGGCCGACGGTGACCAGCAGCGCACCGCCCGCCATGAACGGCTTCGGGCCGTACTTGGCCTGGAAGGTCGAGGCGAGCTGCGCGGCGATGATGATCGCCACGCTGATCGGCAGGAACGAGACACCGGCCTTGAGCGGGCTGTACCCGAGCGGTCCCTGCACGAACAGGACGACGTAGAAGAAGATGCCGAACATGGCCGCGGCCAGGCAGAGCATCATCACCAGGCCGCCGGTGCGGTTGCGGTCGGCGAACAGGTGCAGCGGGGTGATCGGCTGGTCGGTGCGCCGCTCGATCACGACGAAGGCGGCCAGCAGGACCGCACCGGCGGCGAAGGAGCCGAGCGTCAGGGGGTCCGACCAGCCGTCCGAGGCGGCCCGGATGAAGCCGTAGACGAGGCCGACCAGGCCGAGGGTCGAGGTGAAGGCGCCGGGCAGGTCGAAGCGGCCCGGGTGGCGCTCGGACTCGGCGATGTAGCGCGGCG
Source organism: Kitasatospora sp. NPDC059160 (assembly GCF_042755465.1). Classification (NCBI taxonomy): domain Bacteria; kingdom Bacillati; phylum Actinomycetota; class Actinomycetes; order Kitasatosporales; family Streptomycetaceae; genus Kitasatospora; species Kitasatospora sp. NPDC059160. The sequence goes on from NZ_JBHZCN010000029.1 coordinate 38,540, forward strand.
CGGCGATCGCGATCAGCGCGGCGATCGGCACGTTGACGAAGAACACCCAGCGCCAGTCCAGGTACTCGGTCAGCAGGCCGCCGGCCAGCAGGCCGATCGCCGCTCCCGAGCCGGCCACCGCGGAGAAGACGCCGAACGCCTTGTTGCGTTCCGGCCCCTCCTCGAAGTTGGTGGCGATCAGGGCGAAGGCGGTGGGCGAGCAGATCGCGCCACCGATGCCCTGGAGCGCGCGGGCGGCCAGCAGCAGCGTGCTGTCCTGGGCGAAGCCGCCCAGCAGCGAGGCCAGGCCGAACAGCAGCGTGCCGAAGATGAACACCCGGCGGCGGCCGAGGATGTCGCCCGCCCGGCCACCGAGCAGCAGCAGGCCGCCGAAGGTCAGCGTGTAGGCGTTGATGACCCAGGACAGGTCGGTGGTCGAGAAGTTCAGCGCGTCCTTGATGTGCGGCAGCGCGATGTTCACGATGGTCGCGTCGAGCACCACCATGAGCTGGGTGGCCGCGATGACGGCCAGGGTGATGTTCTTCCCCCGGCCCTGGCCGGTCTTCGGTGGTGGGTTCTTGCTGAGCGTGTCGGAGATAGCCACGAATGTGCCCCCTGCTGGCTACGCGCGCGGTGCGGTGGGTGCGATGGGTGTGGTGGGTGTGGTGGTGCGCTCGGTGCGCGGGAACTGCGGTGCGTCAGTGGTGTGTCGGTGGTGCGTCAGCGGTGCATCGGCGGTGCATCGGTGCTGCTTCGCGTGTTCGGGGGCGCAGCGGATCCGCCGCCCCGAACGCGCAGCTGCGCGTCGGCGCAGACTGGGAAGGAACGATGCCGTTCACTAATCTGGACGATAGCCTGGGCTCGATAGTGAACGCAAGCGTTCCTTAAGGATGGTGGCAATGGATCGGTTGATACGGCGACCGGCGGCGGACCGGGCGCCCGGGGGGCCCGCCGTGCCGCTGCCGTCCGGCGGACTCCCGGCAACGCCCGGGTTGTCGGGAGGGTCGGCGGTGTCGGCGGTATCGGCGGTGTCGGGTGTGCCGGGGGAGGGGGCCGAGCACTGCTGCCCGGTGCAGGCCGTCCGGGAGGCGCTGGCCCGGCCGGTGCGGCGGCGGGGGAAGGAGTTGGAGAGCGCGATCTTCGAGGCCGCGCTCGACCAGCTCACCTCCGGCGGATTCGCGCGGCTGACGATGGAAGGCGTCGCCGGCGCGGCGCGGACCGGGAAGGCCGCGCTCTACCGGCGCTGGGCGTCCAAGGACGAACTCGTCATCGACGCCCTGGATGCCACTCTGCCACGCCCCTACGGCATCCCCGACCTCGGGTCCGCCCGGGCCGAGTTGCTGCAGCTCATCGAGCTGTTCACGGGCGCGATCTGCTCCCGGGCGGGCGCCGCCCTGCACGCGCTGATGGCCGAGCTCTCCCAGCAACAGGCCGAGGTGTTCAAGGACTTCATCGTGCAGCGGGTGATCGGGCCGACCAAGGACAGCATCCTGGACATCCTGCGCCGCGGCGTCGAGCGCGGCGACGTGCGCCCCGACGCGGTCACCCCACTGGTTGCCGACGTCGTCCCCGCGATGCTGATGTTCCAGGTGAAGGTCGCCGAACGCGACCTGGCCCCCGACTTCGCGGTCCGGCTGGTGGACGACGTGCTGGTCCCGATGGTCCGGCGGACGTAGCCGGTCCGGGGCCCGTGCGGGCGGGCTTAGGCTGGAGAGCGCCCCACCGCAGGGGGGGCCGCACTGCCGAACGGAGTCCGTGATGCCCATCGTCCCGCCGACGCACTCCGTCGAACGCTCGCTCCGCCGGGCCGGCGCCAAGGTCGTGGTCGGGCTGGACGAGGTGGGGCGCGGCGCCTGGGCCGGACCGGTCACCGTCGGGGCCGCCGTCACCGGCCTGCGCAAGCCGCCGGAGGGGCTCACCGACTCCAAGCTGCTCACCGAGCTGCGCCGCGAGGCCCTCGCGCCGGTGCTCGCCGACTGGGTCACCGCGTACGCGCTCGGTCACGCCTCGCCGCAGGAGTGCGACGAACTCGGCATGACGGCGGCGCTGCGGCTGGCCGCCGTCCGCGCGCTGGAGGCGCTGCCGGTCGAACCCGACGCGGTGATCCTGGACGGCAAGCACGACTACCTCGGCGGCCCCTGGCGGGTGCGCACGGTGATCAAGGGCGACCAGTCCTGCATCTGCGTCTCCGCCGCCTCGGTGCTCGCCAAGGTCCACCGTGACGGGCTGATGGCCGAACTCGGCGAGACCTGCCCGGAGTACGGCTTCGCGGACAACGCCGGCTATCCGTCCCCGGTGCACCGTTCCGCACTGGAGGAGTTCGGCCCCACCGACCACCACCGGCTCTCCTGGGCGTACTTGGACGCACTGCCCAAGTGGCGCCATCTGAAGCGCGGTCGGGACGCCTTCGGTGCCGGTCAGGGATCCGCCGACGAACAGTTGACGCTCGGTTTCTGACGGTCCGTCTGGAATTGCCCGGGGTGGGGGTGACGGAAGTCCCGTGCCCAATGGGTGGGGCGCCCGTGCGCGTTCGACCGGCATTTGATAGATATCCGGGTATGCCTGTCTTCCCCGAGGAGCCGGAGATTCACGAGAGCCTCCCGGGCCCCGGCGTTCCCTTCCCCCGCGAGTCGGACGCACAAGCCCTCCACGCGCCTGCCAACGGCGGCGCACCCGCCACCGCACCCACCACCGCCGCGCCGCTCCCGGTGCCCGGCCCGCGACCGGCGCCCCGTCCGGCACCGCCGCGTGCCGACCGCCCGGGACCGTCGCGCCTGATCCCCAAGCCCGGTCCGGCGCCGCGCCGCCCGGCCCCTGTCCCGGCCCCGGTCGCGTCGTCGGCCACGTTGCCGGCCCAGGCCACGTCGTCGGCCCCGACCACGTCGCAGGTCGAGGTCCAGCGCATCGCCGCCACCCCGGCGCAGGCGCTGGAACGCGCCGACGACGCGGTCGACCTGCTCCTGGACTCGGGCCGCAACCCGGGCGAGATCCTGGTGCTGACCGTCGGCGACGCCCACCCCTGGCAGCAGCACGAGCTGTCCTTCGGCGAGGAGCGCTACTGGGCGCAACTCGCCGAGGGCGGCGACGTGTTCTACGCGGACGCGGCGCCGGCCAGGCCGGTCCGCCGCGACGTGGTCGTCCTGGTGGTCAACGGCGGTCCGCCCGCCCGGGCCGCCGAGGCGTACGCCGACGCGCTCGGCCGGGCCAACGCCCTGCTGCTCGTGTGTGGGGAGGCCGGCCCGGCCGCCACGGCGGCGTCCGCAACCGCACCCGCGCGTCCGGTCAAGGCTTGACCGGAACTCCGACCGTCGTCCTCGCTCCGGGTCCGGTGCCTACGGTGCCGGGCCCGGGCCCGTCCGCACGGCCGGCGGCCCGTGGCCGAGGCCCGGACCGAGTGCTGAGGGTCAGGCGCCGAGGACCGAGCGGTGAGGGCTGCGCGGTGAGGGTCCAGCGGTGAGGGCCGAGCGCTGAGGACCGATCAGCGCGTCCCGGTGCGACGGCCCGGTTCCACGGCCGTGACCCGCGCCGGGATCCAGGGCGGCTCGGCCTGCGCGGAGCGCTGTGGGGCGTCGACCCGTTTGGCCTGCTCGGCGGCCTGCTGCCGGGCCCGCTGGCTGCGCGGGGCGTCGTCGAGCACCGACCGCGGCGGCAGCTCCGTCACGATGTGCAGCGGTCCGTCCGCCCACGAACCCGCGTGCGGGTTGCGTCCGCCCCGCCCGTCGCCGAGGATCTGCCAGCCCGTCGCGGTGAGCCCGATGTACGAGCCGCAGCGCAGCCCGTGCAGCCCGGCCGCGTCCCGCAGTGCCCACATCCAGGCGCCGTCCTGTTCCGTCCAGCCGGGCGCACCGTCGCGGCAGCGCAGCAGCACGGCCGTCCGGGTCGGCTCGGGCTGGCGCAGGTCGTGCGGGGTGACCCGGCGCAGGTGCGTCAGCAGGGCGTTCCGGTGCTGCCAGCCGTCGGTGTCGTGCGGCCAGGGCGTGAACGAGGCCGAGGCGGCCAGGTGGTGGAGCGCGTCCAGGACCGCCACCACGACCGTGCCCGGCTGGGGCAGGTGACGCTGGTGCAGTTCCAGGACGAACTCGCGCGGATCGCGCAGCAACGGGATCCCCGAGGCGGTCCAGGTCTCCAGGTCCAGCAGCCGTCTGGGCGCCGAACCTCCGGAGAGGGGATGCTGACCTCGGCCGATACCGTTGATCACGATCCTCCTTCCTGGCCCGTGGGCAGGCGGGTGCCTGGGTACGCCGAAGGGCGGGCCCAGCGGACCGGATTTCGGGTACCTCCCAATTCTCAGGGCAACGGGGCCGGAGCGGCAACGATGAAATGATGAACGCCACCCGATAGCCCATGTTCTGCCGGATATGTTCCACGTCGGCCCGAGTGGGGTTCGGGTGACGCCCGACCTTGATCCACACCACGCGAAGGGCATGTCGAACCGTTGTCGGCACGCTGGGCCCTCCTTATCTCGGGTCGGATCTCCGGTGTGATCGAAATCGCCCTGGCAACTCCTTTCCGTTAGACCATTCGAGTGATGACGGCCTCGGGAGCGGCGGCCGCCCGCCGCCCGCTCACCCCTGCACCCCCAGGACCAGCGGCAGCACCGCGCCGGCCCCCGCGCGGCGCAGCAGCCGGGCGGCCACGGTGACCGTCCACCCCGAGTCCACGAGGTCGTCCACCAGCAGCACCGGTCCGCCGGCGGCCGCCACCGCCTGCTCCAGCTCCGGCGGCAGCACCAGCGATCCGGCCAGTGAGTGCAGCCGCTGGGCGCTGTTGCTGCGGGCCCCGTGCGGCGGCAGCCCGCCGGCGTACTCGATCCGGCCGAGCAGCGGCAGCCGTCCGACCTCGGCGATCCGCGCGCCGAGGCTGCCGACCAGCTGCGGGCGGGTCGAGGAGGCCATGGTCACCACACCGACCGGCCGCTCCAGCCGGGTGCCCTCCGCGGTCGCGGGCCCGGCCCAGCCGCCGGGGCCGCGGGCCCAGTCGGCGAGCACCGCCACCAGGGCGTCCACCGCCTCGCCGGGCACCGGCACGTCCGGCGCCTGGTCGGCGAGCAGGGTGCGCAGCCGGGTGCCCCAGCCGATGTCGGACAGCCGGCCGAGCGCCCGGCCGGTCTCCGCCTGTTCGCCCGCCGGGATCCGGCCCTTCAACGGCACCCCGAGCGAGTCCATCCCGGTCGGCCAGAGCCGGCGCGGTTCGAAGCTCACGCCCGGGCGGCCGAGTGCGGCCCGGGCGGCGGCCAGTGCCTCCGCGGAGACCTCCGGGGTGTGCAGCGGCCCCGCGCAGTTGTCGCACCGCCCGCACGGCACGGCCTGCTCGTCGTCCAGCTGGCGGCGCAGGAACTCCATCCGGCAGCCGGTGGTCGCCGCATATTCGCGCATCGCCCGCTGTTCCGCCTCCCGGGAGGCGGCGACCTTGGCGTAGCGGGCGGCGTCGTAGGCCCAGCTCTGCCCGGTGGCCGTCCAGCCGCCCTTGACCCGGCGGACGGCTCCGTCCACGTCCAGCACCTTGAGCATGGTCTCCAGCCGGGCGCGGCGCAGGTCCACCCGGGGCTCCAGGGCGGCGGTGGAGAGCGGGCGGCCGGCCTCGGCGAGCGCGTCGATGGTGCGCCGCACCTGCTCCTCCGGCGGGAAGGCGAGCGAGGCGAAGTAGCGCCAGATCGCCTCGTCCTCGCGTCCGGGCAGCAGCAGCACCTCGGCCCGGTCCACCCCGCGGCCGGCCCGGCCGACCTGCTGGTAGTAGGCGATCGGGGAGCTGGGCGAGCCCAGGTGGACGACGAAGCCGAGGTCGGGCTTGTCGAAGCCCATGCCGAGCGCGGAGGTGGCGACCAGCGCCTTGACCCGGTTGGCCAGCAGGTCGGCCTCGGCGGTGCGGCGTTCGGCGTCCTCGGTGCGGCCGGAGTAGGAGGCCACCGGGAAGCCACGCTCGCGCAGGAAGGCCGTCACCTCCTCGGCGGCGGCCACCGTCAGGGTGTAGACGATGCCCGAGCCGGGGAGCCGGTCGAGGTGGTCGGCCAGCCAGGCGAGCCGGTGCGCCGGGTCGGGCAGCGCGAGCACGCCCAGGGTGAGGCTCTCCCGGTCGAGCGGTCCGCGCAGCACCAGGGCGTGCTCGTCGGTGCTGCCGGTGCCGAGCTGCTCGGCGACGTCGGCGGTGACCCGGGCGTTGGCGGTGGCGGTGGTGGCCAGCACCGGGACGCCGGGCGGCAGGTCGGCCAGCATGGTGCGCAGCCGGCGGTAGTCCGGGCGGAAGTCGTGGCCCCAGTCGGAGATGCAGTGGGCCTCGTCGACCACCAGCAGGCCGGTGGAGGCGGCGAGCTTCGGCAGCACCTGGTCGCGGAAGTCCGGGTTGTTCAGCCGCTCGGGGCTGACCAGCAGGACGTCGACCTTCCCGGCGGCGACCTCGGCCTGGACCTCGTCCCACTCGTCGGTGTTGGCCGAGTTGATGGTGCGGGCGTGGATCCCGGCCCGGGCCGCCGACTCGACCTGGTTGCGCATCAGGGCGAGCAGCGGGGAGACGATCACCGTCGGCCCGGCGCCGCGGGCCCGGAGCAGGGCGGTGGAGATGAAGTAGACCGCGGACTTCCCCCAGCCGGTGCGCTGGACGACCAGTGCGCGGCGGTGGTCGACCACGAGGGCCTCGATCGCCGTCCACTGGTCCTCGCGCAGGCTGGCGGCGGGGCCGGCCAGCTCGCGCAGGACGGCCTCGGCCCGCGCCCGGACCTCGGCGCGGTCGGCGGTGGCGGTGCTGTGGATGTCGGGCTGCTGCATGGCGTCGATGTAACCCCATGCCGCCGACAAGGGGCGAATGCGGGTGGGGTGGTGGAGTGGAAGGCCGGGTGTATTTCATCCGCTGATCCGCTGAACGGCCGCCAAAATTCACTCTCCGGAGTGGCCGTTCTGTGCTCCGATCGAGCGAAGGAAAATTCGGGGGCCGAGTTATCCACAGGAAAAAAGAAAGTGCCGGAGTCGTTCGCGCATTGCGCCCACGCTTGCGGCCATGAACGCGATGAACAACGAACACGTCACCCTGTCCCTGGGTCCGGCTTCCGAGCAGCGGCCCGTCGTCATGCGCGGTCCGGCCGATATGGCCGAGCTGTTGCCCTATCTCCTGGGGTTCTACCCCGACGACAGCATCGTCGCGGTGGGTCTCCAGGGCCCCGACCTCCACCAGGGCGGGGTCATCCGGGCGGATCTCCCGCTCTCGTCCGCGGACTGGCCGGCGGCGGCGGAGGAGACGGCCGCCCTGCTGGTCGCCCTCTCCGAGCGGCACGGCGGCCGGCCGCTCGAAGTGCTCCTCTACCTCTGCCAGGATCCGGTCACGGCGCACGCCCCGCCCGCGGTGGCCGAACTGCGGCCGCTGGCCGACCAGCTGCGCGCGGCCTTCGGGCGCAGGGGAGTGGCGGTCAAGGAGTCGCTGTGCGTCTCGGACGGCCGCTGGTGGTCCTTCCTCTGCCGCCGGGAGGGCTGCTGCGATCCGGCGGGCAACCCGGTGCGGCGCGGGCCCGATCCGGGCCCGGCGGCCGCCGCTGCGACGGTGGCCGGCCTGGTGCCGCGCGGCAGCCGGAAGGCGATCGTCGGTGCGCTGGCCCCGGTCGGCCCGCCGGCGGACGCCGCGCAGCGCGAGGCGCTCGCCCGTGCCGAGGCGCTCGCCGGGTCGGTCTCCCGGGAGCAGGGCCTCGAACTGCTGGAGCAGGCCTTCGCCGAGTTCGCGGCCGGTGCCCGGGAGCTCGACGAGGAGCGGACGGCCCGGCTGCTGTTCGCCCTGCGCGACCGCCTCACCCGGGACCGCGGCGTCGAGTTCGTCCGGCCGGCCGAGCTCGCGCCCGCCGAGCGGCTCTGGCGCTTCCTCGTACGGCGGGCCGTTCCGCCGTACGAGGGCTGCGCGGTGGCCCCGCTCACCCTGTTGGCCTGGGCGTCCTGGGTCGCGGGGGACACGGCCACCGCCCGGGTGGTGCTCGGCCACGTCCTGCGGCTCTCGCCGGGCTACCTGCTGGCGGAGCTGTTGTACGAGTCGATGAACGACGGCATGACGCCCGGGGCGCTGCTGTCCGCCGTCGAGGCCCAGCGGCGGCGCCGCGAGGAGCGCGCGGCGGCGGTGCGGCGCGGTTCCGGGCCCGCGGCCGAGGACGGGCCGGGGGCGCCGCCGGGTGCCGAGCGGGCCCCGGGCGGCGAACCCGGGCCGCGCTCAGGCTCGCCGGGCAAGGCGCGCCGACGGCACCGGGGCGGGCGCCGGAAGGGCGGTTCCGCGGCCCCGACGCCGACCGCGACGCCGACTCCGGAGGATCAGAGCCAGGGCGGTCCCGACCACCCCGGTGGGCCGGGGCCGGCCGGTCGACCCCGGGGCTCGGTCGCCCTGCTCCCGGCCCCGGGCTGCGGGCCTGCGGCCGGGGCACGGCCCACCCGGGGTGTGCGCCTCGGCCGGGCGGCGGCCTGCGCCTCGGCCGCCGTCCGGTCCGGCGCCGGCCTGCACCGGGGCCGCGGTGCCCGACAGGGGGCGGGAGGAGCCCACCGTGCGCACTGAACCGCCCGCCGCCCCACCGGTCGGCAGGGTGCTACGCCTCCCCGTGCGCCATCTTGATCAGCCGGTCCAGCACCTTGCCGCCGCTCGTCCGCAGGCCGTCGTGCTCCCACTCGTTGGTGATCCAGGTCCGCAGCCCGCGCACCGCGCGGGCGGTCTCCAGCGAGTCGGCGGTGTCCACGTACATGTCGTCGTGGTACACCGCCGCCACGACGGGCACGGTGTTGGCGGCCAGCCGCGCCGGGTCGTAGAGGTCGGGCCAGTCGGTGCGGGCGGCGAGCAGGTCCGCCGTCTCCTTGAGCGGGCGCAGCGCCGGGTCGGTGTCGAACATCCAGGGGTAGATCATCTCCCCGGTGAACAGCACCGGGCCGTCGCCCTCCAGCGCGGCCCGGGCGTCGAACTGCGGGAACTCCTTGCGGACGCGCTCCGCCGACCAGGCGGTGCCGCCCTGGTCCACCGAGCGCTGACCGTAGATCGACTCGTGCAGCACGGCGTACAGCGGGCCCTCGGCGAAGGAGAGCCGGGCCTGGACGCCGGCCAGGAAGGTGTCGGAGAGCTCGGCCCCGGCCGGGCCCTCCACCCAGGCCTCCTCCAGGAGGTAGTGCAGGGAGCCGGAGCCGCTGCCCCCGCCGAGCATCATCCCGAGCACCTGGAAGGCCTCGACGGTGAGCAGTCCGCCGTCGGGCAGCGTGGCGGGGGAGTCGGCCAGGTGGGCGGCGATCCGCCGGACGGCCTCGACGTCCTGCGGGAAGCGGGCGTAGTGGTCCTCGTTCTTGCGGACGACGCGCGGGTAGGCGGCGCGGTAGACGTCGTCCGCCGAGCTGCCGAGGCCGGAGAGGCCACCGGTGATGAAGGCCTCCGTCAGGCCTTCGGGAGCGAAGGAGAGGTAGGTGAGGGTGCAGAAGCCGCCGAAGCTCTGGCCGAGCACGCTCCAGCGCCGGTCGGCGCCGAGCAGCCGGTGGCGGATCAGCTCGGCGTCCCGGACGATGGCGTCCGCGCGGAAGTGGGCGAGGTAGTCCGCCTGCTCCTGCGGGCCACCGCGACGGGCGAGGGTCTGCCGGGTCGCGGGGGTGGACCGGCCGGTGCCGCGCTGGTCGAGCAGCAGCACCCGGTAGTCGTCGAGGGCGCGCTCCAGCCAGGCTTCCCGGCCGAGCGGGCGGGCGGCCTTGCCTCCGGGGCCGCCCTGGAGGAACAGCAACCAGGGCAGGTCGCCGCGCTCGCGGCCCGAGGCCACCACCTCGCGGGCGTAGACCTCGATCTGCTCGCCCTCCGGGGAGGCGTGGTCGAGCGGGACCTGGAAGACGTGGTCGGTCGTGACAATCCCGGGCAGCCGGCTGACGGTGGACATGCAACTCCTCGGTCTCTGCTGGTCACAGCGGTTGCGTCGCGGTTCACGGGGTCACCGGGTACGGGCGCCGCGACCCCCGCACCGTATCCTGACCGCGGTCGAGCACCGGTTCGACCGCCTCCGCCCAGCGGACCGGGCGGCCAGCAGCGCCCCGGCCCCGGAGTGCGGCCCGGGTCAGGGGCGGCTCCGAGCTCCCGGGCAGGCCTCCGGTGACGGCCCGGCAGGGGCGGCGCCACCGTCGGGGGGCCGGGTGCGACCAGCGACAGTCCCGGCGGGCGTGACCTGGCGGCGGTGCGCGGCGTTCACCCCCCGGGGCCCTGTGTCCGGCGGGCGCGGGTCGCGGGGCGGGGTGGCACGGGCGGGGCGTCACCGGTAGGCCGGGGCGCCGGGTGTGACGGAGTACCGGGCACGACGGGTGTGCCCGACGCGAAAGGCGCGGAGCGCCGGTACCGGACCGGTACCGCACACCGCATGGCACGGCCCACCGTCGGGTACGGCCAGACACGGCACGACCGCCGACGGGAGCGTCCCCGTCGGCCGGGCACCACCAGCACGCGATCGAGCATGCTCGCGGCCCACCGGCCTGACGGCCACCGGACCGCCGAGGGGAGGAGAGTCCGGTGACCGCCATGAGGCCACTGCAGGCCATGCCGGCCGAGAGCGTGGTCGGCGCGCCCAGACCGGTCGGCCGTCCCGACCAGGTCCCGCCGGCCGGGCCCACGGGCGCACCCGCCGGCCCCGGCCGACCGGCGGCCCCGCCGCGCCCCCAGCCCCCGGCCGTCCACCACGCGCTGCTCTGCGTCAACGCCCCCGCGATGGCGGCCTCCGGCCCGGACGGCCAGCTGCGCGGCCACGGTCTGCACGGCTTCTACCGCAACGGCGTCCGGGTGCTGGCCCGGATGGAGCTGCGGCTGGGCGGGATGGAGCCGCTGCCGCTCCAGGGCACCCTGACCAGCACCGCCCAGGCCCGCTTCCTCGGCGCCGTCCGCCTCCCCGGCGACCCCGACCCGGACCCGGCGCTCACCGTCGAGCGGCTGCGCCACGCGGACGGCGTGGAGACCGTCACGGTGCGCAACACCGGCGCCCGGCCCGCGCGGCTGCCGCTGGAGATCGCCCTCGGGACCGACCTGGGCCCGGTCGCCGAGATCGCCGCCGGGCACCGCCCGCCCGACCTGCCCGGCCAGGTGCAGTCGGCCGGGCTGCGCTGGTCCGGCCCGGTGCACAGTGCCGTGGTCGGCGCCAAGCCCTCGCCGCACGCCGTCCTCGCCGGGGCCGGGGTGCTCCGCTGGGACTTGGAGGTCCAGCCCGGTGCCCGCTGGTCGGTCGAGCTGCGGGTCGAACTGGAGAGTGTCCCCGGCGGCCCGCGCCCGCCCGGCGGGCGCGGCACCGGCGTCCCGCTGCCCTGGGCCGAACCGGAGGTGCGCTGCGACGACCCGCGCGCCACGCTGCTGGTCGACCGCTCCCTGGACGCCCTCGGCGGGCTGCTGTTCGCCGACCCGGACCGCCCGACCGACCTCTACCCGGCCTCCGGCGCGCCCTGGCGCTTCGGACTCGCCCCGGCCGACGCGCTCTGGGCCGCCCGGCTGGCGCTCCCGCTCGGCACCCGGCTCGCGGCCGGCACCCTGCGCGCCGTGGCCCGCCGTCAGCAGCTCGCCCCCGCCCCCGGCCGCACCGAGGGCCTGCTCCCCGGCGCCCTGCGGCACGGCGGCCCCGAGCTGCCGCCCACCTGCACGGCCACCGAGGCCACCCTGCTGTTCGTCACCGTGCTGGCCGAGGCCTGGCGCTGGGGGCTGCCCCGGGCGGAGGTCGCCGAGCTGCTCCCGTCCGCCGAGCGGGCCCTGGCCGCCCTGCGCGAGGGCCTGGTCGACGGCTTCGTCACCGACCTCGGCCGCCCGGCGGAGGACCGCGCCGCCCAGCCGGTCGCCGCCCGTGCCGAGGTGCAGGCACAGGCCCACCGCGCCGCCCTGCACGGCGCCGAGCTCCTGGAGGCCTTCGGCAGGCCGGGTGCCGGGGAATGGCGGGCCTGGGCCGCCGGGCTGCGCGGACGCTTCCGCGAGCGGTTCTGGATCGACGACCTCTCCGGCGGCCGTCCCGCCGCCGGGCTGGCCCCGGGCGGCCAGCCGCTGCCCGCCGTCGCCTCCTCCCTGGTGCACCTGCTCGACACCGGGCTCGCCGCCGACGGCGGCCGGCACGAGAGCCTGCTGGACCGCGAGCACACCCGGCTGCTCGCCCAGCGGCTGGTCGCGCCCGAGCTGGACAGTGGCTGGGGCCTGCGCACCCTCAGCGCCAAGTCACCCCGCTTCAACCCGCTGGGCCACCGCGGCGGCGCGGTGCGGATCCACGAGACCGCGCTGGCGATCGCCGGGCTCGCCGAGGCCGGCCACGAGAACGAGGCCGGCGCCCTGCTGGAGGGCCTGCTCGCCGCCTCCGCCCACTTCGAGGGGCGGTTGCCGGAGATGTACGCGGGCGAGCAGCGCACCCCCGGCTGCCCACCGGTGCCGCACCCGGCCGCCTGCCGCCCGGCGGCGGTCTCCGGGGCCGGAGCCGTTCACGCGGTGTTCGCACTCGCCGGAGTCCGGCCGGACGTCCCCGGCGGCCGGGTCCTGGTCCGCCCGGCCAGCACCGCCCCGCTCGGCGAACTCGAACTGACCGGCCTGCGGGTGGCGGGGGAGCCCTTCTCGGTGCGGGTGAGTCGGATCGGAGTGGCGATGGTGGAGGAGGCCCCCGCGCACCTGCAACTGGTCGCCCGCTGACACCGGCTCCCGAGCCGGGACCACCCGTGCGCGAACCGTCTCGGACGGACGGCGGCCGGCTGCTGTGCGCTCCGCGTACGGGCCTGTGCTTATCGTCAGAGAGACGACTATGATCGTCGCCATGTCGCGCTACGATCCGTCGGCCTTCCCCCCGTTCGCTGTCACGGTTGACCTGGTGGTTCTGACGGTGCGCGACCACTCGCTCTGCGCCCTGCTGGTCAGACGGGGTGAGCCGCCCTACCAGGGGTACTGGGCGCTGCCCGGCGGCTTCGTCCGACCGGACGAGGGCCTGGCCGAGGCGGCCTCCCGCGAGCTGGCCGAGGAGACCGGTCTGCGCGCCCACTCCGCCCCCGGCCACGAAGCGGTCGGCCCCGGCGCGGCCGGTGCCCACCTGGAGCAGCTCGCCACCTACGGCCACCCGCAGCGCGACCCCCGGATGCGCGTGGTCAGCGTCGCCTACCTGGTGCTCGCCCCCGACCTGCCGACCCCCCGGGCCGGCGGTGACGCCAGCGGCGCCCGCTGGGCGCCGGTCGGCGAACTCCTCGGAGGGAGCCCGGCCGACGGAGTCCCGCTGGCCTTCGACCACGGCCTGATCCTCGCCGACGGTGTGGAGCGCGCCCGCTCCAAGATCGAGTACTCCTCCCTGGCCACCGCCTTCTGCCCGACCGAGTTCACCGTGGGTGAGCTGCGCCGCGTCTACGAGGCCGTCTGGGGCGTCGCCCTCGACCCGCGCAACTTCCACCGCAAGGTCACCGGCACCCCCGGCTTCCTCCTCCCCTCCGGGGGCACCACCACCCGCCAGGGCGGTCGCCCGGCGCAGCTCTTCACCGCCGGCGGCGCGACCGTCCTCAACCCGCCGATGCTCCGCCCCGACTCCTGAGCCCCCACCGAACGGCCCCGGCCCGGGAGCCGGACCGGCGGCACCGGGGCACAGTGGCGGTGGACGCTTCGGTCACCGGACCGAAGGCCTGCGGACCCTGGGAGCCCTGCGATGGCCGTCACCGACGACTGCGCCCGGCAGCGAGGCATCATCGAGACCTTCGTCGCGGACTTCGAGAACCTCACCGAGGTCACCGAACGGACCGAGAAGGAGCTGGCCGCGCTGAAGGCCGCGCACGGTGACCCGCAGGCGATCGCCTCCGTGGAGGAGCGGCTGAGCGCGGAGAAGGAGCAGTTGGCCGAGACCGCCGTCCAGGGCCGGGCCGCCGTCGACGAGTACCGGGGCGAGTGCGTCGGCCAGCCGCTCCCGCCCGGTGCCAAGGTCTTCGTGTCGCCGTAGGGCGCGCCCCGCGGACCTTGTCCGACCCACGGCCCACACGACTCTCCCCGGCCGCCTCCTCCGGTGAATCGCAGGATCGGATTGTCCCCTGATCGGGTGAGGTGGGCAGGCGGTGGGCCCGTCGCGGTTCGGTAATGCCCGGAATCGGCGCTGCTGACCCCTAATGTGCTGGCGTCGAGCAGGTCGGCCGAGGGCATGGGAGCAGCCAGCGATGATCCAGATCACCGGACTGACCAAGGTCCATCGCAAGGGCGCCCCGCCCGCGGTGCTCGATCTGACCTTCGACGCCCGGCCCGGGATGGTGACCGCACTGCTCGGCGACGAGGGGGCGGGCAAGTCCACGGCGCTGCGGCTGATGCTCGAACTCGAACGCGGCCAGGGCATCACGCTCTTCGAGGGCCGCACCTACCGCCGGATCCGCCGCCCCGAGCGCGAGATCGGCGTGCTGCTGCCGGCCTTGGGGGAAGGTGCCGCGGCGGTGTCCGGGAACCCGGGCCGCAAGGCGCGCGGCCACCTGCGGATGCTGGCCGCGGCGGTCGGGGTCCCGACCCGGCGGGCCGACGAACTGCTGGAGCAGACCCGGCTGGCCTCCGTCGCCGGACAGCGGCTGCGCACCTTCTCCCCGGGGATGCACCGCCGGCTCTCGCTGGCCGCCGCGCTGCTCGGCGATCCCGGCACGTTGCTGCTGGACGCCCCGACCGAGGGCCTGTCCCCGCGCAACGTCGAGTGGTTCCACTCCTTCCTGCGCTCCTTCGCCGTCGCGGGCGGAACCGTGCTGGTGACCACCCGCACCCCGCAGGAGGCGGCCCAGCTGGCGGACCGGGTGGTGACCCTGGACCGTGGCCGGATGCTGGCCGACCAGCCGGTGGCGGAGTTCTGCCGGACCAGGCTGAGCCCCGAAGTGGCCGTCCGGGGGCCGCAGATGGCACGGCTCGCGGACCTGCTGGTCAGTCAGGGCGCCGAGGTCCGCCGGGACGGCGGGGCGGGGATCGCGGTGGCGGGCATCGACCGCACCGAGATCGGTGAACTCGCCTACCGCCACGGGATCCTGCTGCACGAGCTGGCCGACCGGGTGGTCGAGCAGCCGGTGCCCCGCACCGCCCTGCCGGTGGCCTCCGGCCGCTCGGGCCGCCTCCCCCTCCAGCCGGAGGCCGAGGCCGCCGTCGAGGCAGCCGCTGGTCCCGTCCCCGATCCCGTCCCCGATCCCGCCCCCGAGCTCGCCGCCCCCGAGCCCGGGCTCCCCGCAGCCGCCGTCCCGGAGCCCGCCTCGGAGGGCCGTTCCCGCGAGGACGCGCTCCGGAGCACCCGGGCGCTCCCGGTCGCCGCCGTGACGGCCGCCCTGCCCGTTCTCGCCGCCCCCGCGCGGAAGCCGGCCCCCGCGCCCGCGCCCACCGTCGCCGTGGAGCGGCTCTTCCGCGACCGTCCCGCCCCGGCACCCGGGCCCCTCCCCGTCGAGCCCCTCCCCACCGCCCCGGTCCGCACCGTGGCCGAGGCCGCCACCGCGACCGCCACCGCGACCGAGGCGGTGCCCCCGGCCGAGCCCGTGACCGTGCGCACGCCCGAGCCGCGGCCCGCCGTCGGGAGCGGGGCCGACCTGCTCACCGACGACACCGTCCGCCTCGGCCGGGTCATCCCCGGCAACGGCCCCGCTGTCGCCCCCGCCACCCCCGACGACCACCGGAGCGAGTGAACCGTGCGTGTCCTGGCCTACGAGCTGCGCCGCCTGCGCGGCCTGCGTTCCACCTGGCTGCTGCTCGCCGCCGTCCTGCTCTGCGACGCGGTCGTGGCCGCCGTCCTGGCGAGCCAGGCCCCTCCCGGCCCACTGGCCGGTCCGGCCGGGGTGCGCCTGCTGACCGCCGCCGTCCCGCTGATCCCGCTGCCCTTCGCGGCGCTCGGCGCCGGTGTGCTGGGCGCGCTCTCGTACGGCCACGAGGTGCGCCACCCGGGGCTGGCGGCCTCGCAGGTGGCGTACGGGCGCCGGGTGCGGCTGCTGCTGGCCAAGCTGCTGGTGGTCGGTCCGGTGGCGGCGCTGCTGGCGCTGGCCACCCTGCTGGTCGACCTGGTGGCCGTGCACCTCGCGCTGCCGGACGGCGTGACGGTGGCGGCCCGGACGGATCCGGGCGCGCTGTCCGGCGGGGCGTCCGCGGCACTGGGCGCGGTCGGGCTGGACCGGCCGGCCGACCTGCCGGGCCTGTTCGCCCCGCTGGCGCCGGCGACCGGTCACGGGGTGCCGGGCGCGCTGCTGGCCTTCGTCCTGCTGACCGTGGTGGCCGCCTGGACCGGTGTGCTGACCGCCTCGCTGACCCGCAGCGCCGCCGCCGGGGTCTTGCTGCTGTGCGCGCTGCCGCCGCTGCTGGAGTCCGGCGTCGCCCTGCTGCTGCGGCGCACCGGCCGTCCGTGGCCGACCCGGGCGGCGGAGCTGCTGCCCTTCCAGTCCGGCGTCGAGTGGGCCTACGGCTGGGTGTACGGCGGAACGCGCGAGGCGGCGGCCGGGGGCGCGGCGTTGACGGACCCGGCGCTGCTCGCGGCGGTCGCGGCCCCCGCGGGGGCCCTGCTGCTGGCCGCCCTGCTCGTCCAGGCCCGCCGCCGCGCGCTGTGACCCACGGGTGACCCACCCCGTGGACCTCGGGCCCGCGCCGCGGACCCGCCGCCGCGGTACCGGTGCTGCGGTACCGGTGCTGCGGACCGGTACCGCCCGTCCCGGGGCGGTGCGCCGTCCCGAAGCACCAAGATCGACCAGCAGTGACCGCAATGCGCGGTTCTTCCTGATAAGAAGTCAATTATCCAGTCACGGTCGATCACCCTTTCGTGTGCTTTTCACGAGAATTCTCAAGCTGCGCCTGCCGATCGCCGACAAAGGAGGCGTGAGTACCCTTGCGCACCCCACCATGACCCCCGCCCGTTCCGCCGACGGGCCGATCCACGGCCCCGGCGACCTGGACCGCTTCTCGTACGCCGACCGGCCGATGCCGCCGGCGCCCCGTTGGGAGGGCGCCGAGTCCGACATCGGCCGGGTCGGCCGCAAGACCACCAGCAGCCGCGGTCGCGGTCTGCACGGCCAGCTGGTCCAGCAGCTCGGCCAGATGATCGTCTCCGGCGACCTCGGCGCCGACCGTCCGCTCGTGCCGGAGGAGATCGGCCAGCGGTTCGAGGTGTCCCGGACCGTCGTCCGCGAGTCGCTGCGCGTGCTGGAGGCCAAGGGCCTGGTCAGTGCCCGCCCGAACGTCGGCACCCGGGTCCGCCCGGTCGGCGACTGGAACCTGCTGGACCCGGACATCATCGAGTGGCGGGCCTTCGGGCCGCAGCGGGACGAGCAGCGCCGGGAGCTGTTCGAGCTCCGCTGGGCGATCGAGCCGCTGGCCGCCCGGCTCGCGGCCGGCCACGGCCGGGAGGACGTCCAGCAGCGGCTGGTCGAGCTGGTCGAGATCATGGGCCACGCCGCTGCCCAGGCCGACCTGTCCACCTACACCCGGGCCGACGCCGAGCTGCACGTGCTGATCCTGCAGATGGCCGGCAACCGGATGCTGGAGCACCTGTCCGGGATCGTCTCCTGCGCGCTGCAGGTCTCGGGCGGTCCGACCATCTCCTGCGAGCGGCCCTCCGAGTCCTCGGTCAACCTGCACGCCCGGCTGGTGGATGCGCTGGGCACCGGCGACGGCACCGCGGGCGAGGCCGCGATGCGCGCGCTGCTCACCGTCCACCCCGAGCTGGAGCCCTCCGTCCCCGCCCCCCGGGAGCACTGAGCGGGCTGTTCTCCGCGAGCGGGCCCGCCGGGTGCGGGCCGCTCCGCCAGGGCCCTCCGGCCGCCGCACCGCGCGGCGCAGCCGGAGGGCCTTCGCGTGGGGTCGGCGTCCCGCCCGGGTCCAGCCCGTGCCCGCCCATGTCCCGCCCGAGTTCTGCCCCCGTCCGGCCCCGCGCCCCGCCAATGTTCCGCGCATGACAATAGACTTCACCGCGAGTGCGCGATGATGGATGGCGGCCCGGGGTCGAGGGCACCGAACGGTGTGACCCGCGACACCAAGGCCATGCGTAACACTTGACGAGTAGCAGCGATGTCTCCTGAGCGGGAGCAGCTCCGGAATACTCCAACATGTCAGAATGCTGTGTTGGTCCGCGGCGCTGCTGCCGTCCTGCAAACCCAGTCCTCAAGCCCGAGTCGGTCGGAATCGACACCGCGCGTCCGACGCGCGATTTCCTTCCCCGCCCGCTCGGGCGGCCGGTACGGGTTCGAGTCCACTCATCGTCCGAGAGGTTGTTCGTGTCGGCCAGCACATCCCGTTCGCTTCCCCCCGAGATCGCCGAGTCCGCGGCTCTGCTGGCGCTCATCGAGCGGGGCAAGGCCCAGGGGCAGATCGCCGGTGACGACGTGCGCCAGGCGTTCGAGGCGGACCAGATCCCGGTCACCAAGTGGAAGAACGTCATGCGCAGCCTCAATCAGGTGCTGATTGAGGAGGGCGTGGACCTCATGGTCAGCGCGGCCGAGCCGGCCGGCGCCAAGCGCAAGAGCGTTGCCGCCAAGAGCCCCACCAAGCGCACCGCCACCAAGGCTGTCACCACCCGGACCCCGGCCGCTCCGTCGGCCCCGACCAAGCCGCCCGTGCGGATCGCCCCCGGCGCTCCCGTCGCGGCTCCGGCCGTCGCCGCCGCCGCGGCGCCCGCCCCCACCGTGTCCGCCGACATCACCGTCGTGGAGACGACCACGGTCGTCACCGAGGCGAAGGCCGTCGCGGCGAAGAAGGCCGCGCCGGCCAAGAAGGCCGCGGCCAAGAAGACCGCCGCCCCGGCCAAGAAGACCGCCGCCAAGAAGACCGCCGGCGGCAAGGCCGGCAAGGGCGACGAGGAGCTCATCGGCGAAGAGGAGCTGCTCGAGGACGTCGCGCTGCCCGGCGACAAGGCGGGCGAGGAGGCGGAGCCCGAGGAGGAGTCGCAGGGCTTCGTGCTCTCCGACGACGACGAGGACGACGCGCCGGCCCAGCAGGTCGCCGTCGCCGGTGCCACCGCCGACCCGGTCAAGGACTACCTCAAGCAGATCGGCAAGGTCCCGCTGCTCAACGCCGAGCAGGAGGTCGAGCTCGCCAAGCGCATCGAGGCCGGCCTGTTCGCCGAGGACAAGCTCTCGGCCGCCGACAAGCTCGCCCCGAAGCTCAAGCGCGAGCTGGAGATCATCGCCGAGGACGGCCGCCGGGCCAAGAACCACCTGCTGGAGGCCAACCTCCGCCTGGTGGTCTCGCTGGCCAAGCGCTACACCGGTCGCGGCATGCTGTTCCTGGACCTGATCCAGGAGGGCAACCTCGGTCTGATCCGTGCGGTCGAGAAGTTCGACTACACCAAGGGCTACAAGTTCTCGACCTACGCCACCTGGTGGATCCGCCAGGCGATCACCCGCGCCATGGCCGACCAGGCCCGCACCATCCGCATCCCGGTGCACATGGTCGAGGTCATCAACAAGCTGGCCCGCGTCCAGCGCCAGATGCTCCAGGACCTGGGCCGCGAGCCCACCCCGGAGGAGCTGGCCAAGGAACTCGACATGACCCCCGAGAAGGTCATCGAGGTCCAGAAGTACGGCCGTGAGCCGATCTCGCTGCACACCCCGCTCGGCGAGGACGGCGACAGCGAGTTCGGTGACCTGATCGAGGACTCCGAGGCGGTCGTCCCGGCCGACGCGGTCTCCTTCACCCTGCTCCAGGAGCAGCTGCACTCGGTGCTGGACACCCTGTCCGAGCGCGAGGCCGGCGTGGTCTCGATGCGCTTCGGCCTGACCGACGGCCAGCCGAAGACGCTCGACGAGATCGGCAAGGTGTACGGGGTCACCCGTGAGCGCATCCGCCAGATCGAGTCGAAGACCATGTCGAAGCTGCGCCACCCGTCCCGCTCCCAGGTGCTGCGCGACTACCTGGACTGATCGGCGGCCCGACCGGTCGGCAGGTCCGACCGGCGGCAGTACGTGACGAAGGCCCGGAACCCCACGGTTCCGGGCCTTCGGGCCGTTCGGGGGCGGTGCGTCAGCGTCCGGGTGGCGCTTGTCGCTCGTCCGGGTGGCGGCACACCCGGAAGCGGTCGCCCAGTGTAGTCGGTCACCTACGCTGTGCCGGTTGCCTGCTGCCGAGCCTTGTGGAGTGACGGTGCTGACCGACCCGGACCCAGTCGACCTGCCGACCCCCGTCCCGCGCCGGAGCGACCGCGCCGTCGTCCCGGCCGTCGCCCGGACCGGCCGCCGCCTGCGGCGACGGGGCGCGCTGCTGGCGCTGCTCGCCGCCGTTCCGGTGCCGCTGGCGGCGCTCGGTGCGGCCGGCCCGGCGCAGGCGCAGCGCCGGGTCGTCGGGGGTGCCACCGTGAGCACCGCCGACCACCCGTGGATCGTGGCGCTGGCCAGCCGCCAGCAGTTCGGCAGCGGGCGCTCCGGCCAGTTCTGCGGGGGCGCGCTGGTCACCCCGACCAAGGTGGTGACGGCCGCGCACTGCTTCTACGACGAGGCCAAGGGCCGGGTGGACCGCCCGGGGCTCAAGGTGGTCGTCGGCCGGGACGACATGCGCGGCTCGGCCGGCCACGAGGTGGCCGTCCAGCGGATCTGGGTCCACCCCGACTACAACTTCGCCGCGAACATGAACGACGTCGCGGTGCTCACCCTGGACGAGTCGCAGGGCTCCCGGCCGGTGGTCGAGCTGGTCGGCCAGGGCGAGAGCGGGCCGTACGCGGCCGGGACGGCGGCGCAGGTCTACGGCTGGGGCGACACCAGCGGGCGGGGCGACTACTCGCCGGTGCTGCGCCGGGTGGACGTGCCGATCGTCGCGGACCAGACCTGCGCCCACGCCTACCCGGGCGGGCAGGACGGCAAGTTCGACGCCCGCGGCATGGTCTGCGCGGGCGAGGAGAAGGGCGGCAAGGACGCCTGCCAGGGCGACAGCGGCGGCCCGCTGATCGTGGCCGGCCGGCTGGTCGGGCTGGTCTCCTGGGGGACGGGCTGTGCCGAGGCGGCCCACCCCGGGGTCTACACCAGGGTGTCCTCGGTCACGGACGCGGTGCGCTCCGCGCTCTGACCATCGCCGAGGGTGATGGGGCGATGACGTCCTGACGCCGTTTCGGCTCCGGCCCGGGGCCCCGCGGTCCGGGTGGCGGTGAACGCGGGGGAGCGGTCGGGAGAACAGCGGAGCCGGGGGGGGGGGGGCCGCGGGGGGGGGCCCCCCCGCGCCCCCCGGG